>DASRSF010000082.1:0-11394 GCA_035656615.1 Vulcanimicrobiaceae bacterium
ACCGTCCGCGAAGAGATGCAGGCGCCCGGAAAACCATATGGGATAACGGTGATGGGCGACGAGCTGCGCGTTCTGCTCTCCGAGGGCGATGAGGACCGCCGCGTCATCCGCCGGTACGTTCCCGGACATGGATTTAAAAACGAACGCGTCATACCGTGTCCCGACGATACCGGTTCGCAGCTTTCGTTTGACGGCGATCGCCTTTACGTCAGTCAGTGGTACAACCGCCGGATTCTTTCACTTGACGAAGCGGGCAACGTCGGAAGCGTTATAGAGACGCCGCACGGCATCTGCGGACACGTGGTGGTAAGCGGAACGTTCTACGTTCTGGGAACGGACGCCGAAGACACCGATGCGTACTTTCTAACGCAAATCGACGCGCGCGACGGACACCCGAAAGTGGATGAAGTCGCACGCGTCAATTTTGCGGGAAGGGCGCTCGCCTACGACGGCAGCCGCTTTTGGAGCAATCATCGCGAGCAGCACGAGATTGTTGCGTTCACCGTCCAGCCGTGAGGCGCCCTAGAGCCTAGGAGCGACCGTGACCGTTGCGGTTGCGGTCATCCCGGTCATTGCGACGGGCCGCGTTCACGTCACTCCGACGGTACGTTCCGTTGCTGTACCCGTTGTAGGCGGTATTGTTGTAACCGTTATATCGGCCGTTGCTGTAGCCGTTATAGCCGCCGTTGTTGTAGCCGTTATAGCTGCCGTTGTTGTAGCCGTTATAGCCGCCGTTGTTGTAGCCGTAATAGCCGCCGTTGTTGCCGCCGCTTATCGTGCAGTACTGATTGCTGCACGCGACGGACTGACCGTTGTTCCCGGGATACCATGTTTGTCCGTTGGCAGAGACCACATGGCCGTCCTGGTACACGGTCGAACCGTCCGGTAGATATCCTTGCACGTTCGTTGCCAGCGCGTGCTTGTGCTCCACGTTGTACAAGGTCAAGGCCGCTGCCGCAGCAGCCGCGCCGTAGATGATATTTTGAGTGGTTGTCGTGTCGGCTTTCGCCGGGATTTCGGCCGCGGACACCAGCATGCCGCTGAGCGCCAGGGCTGCCAGGCCGGTCCGAACGATGTACTTGTTCATACTCCGAGCATAGGCTCGAAGTCAGACAAATTAGTGAGAGTGCTTGCGCGTTTTATGAGAATTCGATGAGCGCGCCTTCGATCCCGAACGGACGGCATTCAGACGCAGGTTGTTCAAATTCATCTGCTGCTGCAATTGCAGATATTGCATCTGGAGCATCCCTTGCTGCAGCTGATTCTGCACCGACTGACGGGTCAGGTCTTGCTGGCTCTGCAACTGCACGGATTGCGTGTTCAATTGTGTTTGCATTTGATTCTGCAGCGCTTGCTGAACGATAATTCGATTTGCCAACGGGCTGGTGTCAGCGGGCGCGGCAGCGGGCGCAATCATCGCAGCGAAAGCAAGCAGCGTGGCCATCGCAATACTCTTCATACTCATGTAAACACTACGCTGCGGGAGGCGGTTTCCCCAAGCTGGGCAAGCACATCGTAACCATGGTTCCTTCGCCCGGCCGGCTTTCGATTGCGATCGTCCCGCCCGCGCGCTCCACCGTCCGCTTTGCGATCGCCAAGCCCAGGCCTGAGCCCTCGACGTCCGCACGGCCGCTTCCTCGATAGAAGCGGTCGAACGCATGCTCGATATCGTGCGCTTCCATGCCGGGACCGCTGTCCGCCACGTTCACGCAAACACGGCCGTCTGCGCGTTCCACTCCGACGCGAACTTTGGAATCCGGCGCATACTTGAGCGCGTTTTCGATCACGTTTTTCACCGCTTCGGAAAGCTCGCTTTCGTCCGCATCCACAATGGCACCCTCGTCACGCGCGGTTTGCTCGATGCGGCCATGCGCGAGCGGCGCGAGCGCGGCAATCACGCGATCCGTTATCGCGGCAACATCCGTAGGCACGGGGCGCAGCGGTGCCGGCGCGCGGTCCAAACGCGCGAGGTAAATCAGTTTATTAATGAGCTCGCGCATCTTGCGGCTCTCGTCCAGCATGGTCTCGTAGGCGTGCTGCGTCGCTTGCGCGTCTTGCAGAATGCCACGGCGCAACACATCCAGATAGCCCATGATAACGGTGAGCGGCGTGCGCAACTCATGTCCGGCATCGGCGATGAACTGGCGCATTTGACCTTCGGTTTGCACCCGTTCGGCGCTGGCGGTCGCCAAACGATAGGCAACGTCATTGTACGCACCGGTCAATTCCGGTAAATCACTGTTCTCGTTGAGCAGGCGCCGCGGGGAGAAATCACCTTGCGCAATGCGATCCAACGCCTGCGTTACCTCGATGAGCGGCCCCACCGCGCGCGATGTAATCCGCCGTGCAATCAGCCATGCCGTAATAACCGCCAGCACGCCGATCGGCAGCATGATCGACCAATACCATACCAGCATCGAACCGAAGCGGTCGAAATCCGCATTGATGAGCACGCGTCCGCCTGGTATCGTCACGGTTGCTCGCGGCAATCCAATCGCGTGCCCGAGCGCGATCAGAACCGCGCGGCCGGGGCTCGGCGGGCCTTCGCGTTCATTTTGCGCCACCGGACGGCCCCGGTCGTCCAGCACGGTTACGTGGAAACGCGAACGCCCGATTGCCGAAAGAACCGCCGGAGCTTCAAGCGAGGCTACGGGTTTCTTAACCGAGGCGGCCGCTTCGGCCACGCGCTGCGCCGCGCCGGGAATAGCATCGGACAGGCCCCGCGCATAAAGCAAAAATGCCAAAGCCGTCGAGGCTGCGGCAACGGCCAGCACCAGCACCAACGCCAGCAGTACGTACGCGCGCGTTATTCGAGCGCGTAACCGGTTGAACACGCTATTCCGCGCGCAGCGTGTAACCCACGCCGCGCACCGTTTGAATCAAACGCCGGTCAAAGCCCTCATCCACTTTGGCGCGAAGATACGAGATGTAGCGCTCCACCGCGGCCGGCGTCACGTCGCGCTCGTCGCCCCAGACCAGTTCCAATAGATCGTCCCGGGTAAATACACGGCCGGGACGGCGTAACAGGGTCACCAGCAAATCAAATTCCAAGGGCGAAAGATCCAGCCGTTTACCGGCGCGTTCTGCGCTATGCGTGCGCAAATCAACCGTAACGTCTTCGTAATATAAAGCATCGGTACGCTCGATGTGCGGCCGGCGCAGCTTCGCTTCGATGTGCGCGATGAGTTCGTCGATCTCAAAGGGCTTGCTCAAATAGTCATCCGCACCGTGGACCAGCCCGCTGACTTTGTCTTCGACCTCGCCTTTTGCGCTGAGCATGATTACCGGCGCATCGGTAACCCGACGGATCATCGGCAGCAGCGAAATGCCGTCGATCTTCGGCAGCATGACGTCCAGAACGATCGCATCGGGCTGCCACTCCTTGGCCTGCGCCAGCGCTGCTTGACCGTCGGCAGCGCATTGCACCTCGTATCCGTGGTGGCGCAAACTCAGTTCAAGCACCTCCCGGATGCGAGCCTCGTCGTCAACCACCAGCACTCGCGTCATTCGAATCGCAACGCTTCAATGGGACGCAGATTGGAGGCCTTGCGCGCGGGATAATATCCGAAGAAGATTCCAACGAAGGCCGAGAACAGAACCGAACACGCGACCCATTGCGGCGGGATCGTCATCGGCCACTTTGCCAGCGCAGCGACCAGCCACGTTCCCGCGATGCCGAAGCAGACGCCGATCACTCCGCCCGCGGTCGCCAGCACGATGGATTCGGTCAGAAACTGGCGCAAAATGACGCGGGCGCGCGCGCCGACCGCCATCCGTAACCCGATCTCACGCGTACGCTCGGTCACCGAAACCATCATGATGTTCATGATACCGATACCGCCGACCAGAAGCGAAACCGCGGCAACACCCGCAAGCAGGTATTCCATCACCGCCCCGGTCGACGATGCGGCTGCGGCGATATCTTGCAGATTCCGTACCGAGAAGTCGTCTTGTTGCGGCGGGGTGATGTGGTGCCGCTGCTCGAGCAGCGCCGTAACTTGCGTCTGCACGCTTGCGACGCTTTGCGCGTCCTGCGCGGAGACCATAAGCGTGTTAACGGTGGTTTGTCCCGTAAGCCGCTGCATCGCGGAAGTATACGGTATTAGGATCGTATCGTCCTGATCTTGCCCCATACCGCTCTGGCCGAGCGGCGCCAGCGTACCCACCACCGTAAACGGAACGCCTTTCACGATCACGGTTTTCCCAAGCGGCGAGGAGCCATCGGGGAAAAGGTTGCTGACAACCGTTTGCCCCAGAACGGCAATCTTCGCGGCGCTCAGCACGTCGTTTTGCGTGAAGAACGATCCGGATTCCATTGCCCAGCTGCGCACGAACGTGTACGTAGGCGCAACGCCTGAGACTTGCGTCTGCCAGTTATTGGAGCCGGCAACGACTTGAGAGCGCACGCTCACGACCGGTGAGACCGCGGCCACGCCCGGAATTCTCGCAACGGCCATGCCGTCGTCCGGCGTGAGCGACGATGCGCCGCCCGAGCCGCTTCGCGCGCCGGACTGCGTTACGCTTCCCGGCAGAACGACAATCAAGTTGCTTCCCAAACTGTTGATTTGATTTTGCACGGAGATGCGCGCTCCCGCGCCGATCGCAACGGTGACGATCACCGCCGCGACGCCGATGATTACGCCCAGCATCGTGAGCAGCGAGCGGGCGCGGTTACGCAGAAGCGCATCGAGCGCGATTTTAAGTGTTTGTTTCATTGCTATGCCGCCTCTTTGCGGATGCTGTCGCCGACAATCAACCCATCACGGAACGTGACGATCCGCTTGGCATATGCCGCTACATCGGGTTCATGGGTTACCAGTAAAATCGTAATGCCGCGTTCCTCGTTCAATCGCGTGAACAGACGCATTACGTCTTGCGAACTTTTCGTATCGAGCGCGCCTGTAGGTTCGTCGGCGAGAATCAGGCCGGGATCGTTTACCAGCGAGCGCGCGATGGCGACGCGCTGTTGCTGACCGCCCGAAAGTTGATTCGGTGTATGATCCGCTAAATGCGCAACGCCGACGATCTCCATTTTTTCCAGCGCGATCCGGCGGCGCTCCGCGTCGGGTACGCCGGCGTACAGCATCGGTAATTCGACGTTTTCGACCGCGCTCGTCCGCGGCAAGAGGTTGTACGATTGGAACACGAAGCCGAGCCGGCGGCTGCGAATGTCCGCGCGTTCGCCGCCGGAGAGATTGGAGACGTCGCGGCCCTCAAACGCGTACGTGCCGTCCGTCGGTTCGTCGAGCAAACCGACGATGTGCATGAACGTCGATTTACCCGAACCCGAGGGGCCCATGACGGCCAGGAATTCACCGGGTGCAATCGTCAGATCCACACCGGCCAGACCGACGACTTGTTGCGAACCCATCTCGTAGATTTTACGAAGGCTCTGCACGTGAACGACGTCGCTC
Source organism: Vulcanimicrobiaceae bacterium (assembly GCA_035656615.1). Classification (GTDB taxonomy): domain Bacteria; phylum Vulcanimicrobiota; class Vulcanimicrobiia; order Vulcanimicrobiales; family Vulcanimicrobiaceae; genus DASRSF01. The sequence continues at coordinate 5,415 of DASRSF010000082.1, forward strand.
ATTAGCGTATCGCCCTCCCGATGCCGCCCATGCCCCCCGGACCGCCGGACGAGGCACCGCTGCGCGACGAGCCGCTAGCCTGGGCCGCGGGTGCGCCGTCGGCGACGATGACCTCATCGCCGGCGCTTAAGGTCCCGGTCACCGGTGTAACTGCGGCTTGCGTTCCGCTGACCATCGTGACCTGCACGCGCACCGGCTTGGCCTTACCCTTATCCAGAACGAACACCAGTCCGCTCGCGCCTGCCCCGGCCGCGCCGCCGGCACTTGCAGTCGTCTGACCCCACGGCGAGGTGGAGGATGCTGCCGGCGTGCTTGCGCCCGAAGTGGACGTACCTTTGCGATGCGTATGCTTACCGGAACCGGAGGGACGGTAGGAGAGTGCCTGCGCCGGTACGACGAGTGCGCCATGCTGTGTCTGCACATTAATCGTTGCGTTGGCCGTCATGCCGGGCATCAATTTGTTGCCCGTATTCTCGACGTATGTAATCACGGTGTAGGTTACCACGTTGGAAACCGTCGTCGGGTTTTCACGAACCTGCTGAACCGTACCACGGAAGGTTTGGTTCGGATACGCGAGCACGCTGAAGTTGACGGTATCGCCGGGCCGTACGTTGCCGATGTCCGGCTCACCGACGGCAATGTCGACTTCCATCTTGTTCAGGTTTTGCGCGATGGTGAAAAGCGTCGGCGTCTGCAGGCTTGCCGCCACCGTCTGCCCGACGGAAACGGCTCTGTCTATCACGGTGCCGTCAACCGGCGAGGTGATGACCGCGCGCTGCATGTTCAATTGATCCTGCGCCACTTGCGCTTGTGCGGCAGCGACGGCAGCTTGCGCGGCCAGCGTGTTATCGCTGGACGCACCGGCTTGCGAGGTGCTGACAGAAGCCTGCGCGTTTGCGGCTTGCGCTTGATTCACGCTGGATGCGGCTTGCGCGCGCGCTTGAGCCGCCGCCGCCTGCGATGCCTGCAGGGCACTTTGCGCAGCCACTGCATTTGACTGGTCCGCATCCAGCTGGCTTTGTGCGATATATCCGTTGGCCAGCAGAGATTTGTCGCGGCTAACCGTTTGCTGCGCAAGGCGTAGGGCGCTTTGCGATTTCGTTACATTCGCATCGGCGGTTGCGATGCCGGCTTGCGCGGCTTGCGCGGCGGCGGTTTGCGCCGCGCTGCTCGCCCGCGAGACCGCAATGTTCGCCTGCGCGGCACCAGCGGTCTGTTGTTGCGCAGAAGCTTGCGCCTGCGCTTGGGCTAGGGACGCTTGTGCTTGCTGCAGTTGCGCCGCGAGCTGACTGGTGTCGAGCTTCGCAAGCACCTGACCCTGGCGTACCTTGCTGTTGAAATCAACGAAGATCTGGCTTATCGTGCCGGAGACTTGGGTACCCACGGTTACGGTATTCTGCGGATTCACGGTGCCGGAAGCCGTTACGCTTTGCGTAAGATCTTGCTGCAACACCGTTTGCGTTTGGTAAACCGGCGCTGCTTTGGAACGCGAGATCGTAAAAGCGCCTGCGAGAAGCGCGGCGATGGCCAACGCGGCCAGCAACATGCGAAGCCGCCGGTCCGCAGCGACGCCGGCAAAAAAGCGGCTAAACGGGGGCAGGATGCCGATACCTGGGGAGGACGTAAGTTTTCCTAACATTGCAACGCTTACTTTACGCAACATTGCTGACAAGAGCCGGAGAGCGCAAGGGTGGCCGTACGGCCGGTGCCGAAGCGAGCAGGCGCACCGCTCACGCAGGTATTACGATGGAACACACGCTCGGTTCGGTTCTCGGCGTTTCAGGATCTCACATGACCGTTGTCCTCGACGCCGGCGCGGCGGCAAACGCGCTTCGAGTCGGCGACATGGTCAAAGTGCGCGACGAATCTCTGGTCATCGTCGGTAACGTCAGCTCGCTCAGTTACGATCAGGCCACGCCCGACCGCCGCCTGGCGGTCGTCGATTTGCTAGGAGAAATCGTCGGAAGTGGACCGCAGGCAACGTTCCAGCGCGGAATTTCCCGGTATCCCGCGTGGTCGAGCGCAATGTTTGCGGCCGACGGCGATGATTTGACGGTCGTGTACGGCACGGGTGGTGCCTCCGGAATTCGCGTGGGCTCACTCTATCACGATGCCGACCGGCCCGCCTTCGTCAAAACCGACGACCTCCTCGCCAAGCATTTTGCAATTCTGGGCAGCACCGGATCGGGTAAGTCGTGCGCGGTCACGCTTTTGCTTTCGTCAATCATCGAACGGCACCCCAACGCACACGTTATTCTGCTCGATCCGCACAACGAATACGCCGGGGCGTTCGGTGAGATTGCGGAAAACATCAATGTCGACAACCTGCGTCTGCCGTTTTGGCTCTTCGACTTGGAAGAGGCGGTGCGAGTGCTGGTGCGTGGCGGTTCGCAGTACGAGCAAGAGTCGCAGGCGCTCATCCTCAAAGATGTAATGACGCGCGCGCGGCGCGCGTTCGCGGGAAGTGGCGTCACGTCGTCCGCGATCTCGGTGGATACGCCGGTCCCCTACCGCATTCCCGATCTCGTGCGCTTCCTCAACGAATCGATGGGCCGGCTGGACAAAGCCGATACGTCGATGCCGTACTTGCGTTTGCGCACGCGGCTTGAGTCGTTGCGCGACGACCGCCGCTTCGCGTTTATGTTCACCGACTGGTTCGATACGCCGGATTGCCTCTCAGAACTGATGGGACGTGTACTGCGGATTCCGGTCGGCAGCAAACCGATCAGCATCATCGATCTTTCCGGCCTGCCCTCGGAGATCACGGACGTCGTCGTCTCGCTGTCGTGCCGGATGATCTTCGACTTTGCGTTGTGGTCCGATAGGCGCAACATGCCGCCCCTGCTTATCGTCTGCGAAGAAGCGCACCGCTACGTTCCTTCGGACGAGCGGATCGGTTTTGCGGCCACGTCGCGGGCCATCACGCGTATTGCCAAGGAAGGCCGCAAGTACGGCGTCTCGCTTGCGCTTGTCTCACAACGGCCCTCCGAACTCTCCGCGGACGCACTCTCGCAGTGCGGTACGGTGTTTGCATTGCGCATGGCCAACGAGCCCGACCAGAAATTCGTCGAACGCGTGCTACCGGAGGCCGCACACGGGATGGTCGATTCGTTGCAGAACTTGCGCACGCAAGACACCATTATTTCAGGCGAAGCGGTCGGTCTGCCGATGCGCGTGCGCTTCGACGACCTCGCCGCCGAGCGGCGTCCGCACAGCGAAAGCGCGCACTTTTCGGAGAGTTGGCAAAACGAACGCGCCGGTGAAGCGTTCCGTGACGACGCCATACGGCGCTGGCGCATGCAGTCGCGCCACGAAGAGCTGGAAGACGCGCTAAAGTAGGCGCGCAATCACCATTCCCGCATAGGTTGCCCCGACGCTGACGATGACGCTGCCGGCAGCGTACGCGAGCGCCGGCGCAAACGCGCCGTCACCGGCCAGTGTCAGCGTATCGAGCGAGAACGCCGAAAAGGTCGTATAGCCGCCGAGCACCCCGGTTGCCACAAAAATGCGTACCAGCGGCGTTATCCCGTACGCACGCGTTAGCGCCAGTTCAACAACGATGCCGAGCAGAAAGCTTCCCGTCACGTTAATCACAAGCGTGCTCCAAGGAAATCCCGGGCCCAAGCGCTGTAAGAACGCCGCACCGATGAGATAACGCGCAACTCCGCCCACCGCCGCCCCTACGGCGACAACTGCAACGGCGCGAAGATCGCCCGTCAAGATGCGCGCCCGACCAGCACCGCAGCTCGCTCCAGCGTGATTAAGTCGCTGTCGATCATGCACGCAACTCCCCGGCGGTGCGCCGCCGCTCTCCAAGGATTGTCAGGAAAGCCCGGTACGCTTGCCGCATGGTCTACCGGCACTCCCTTCTCGCACGAATAACGCATCTACTCTTCGCCGTGTGCTTCGCGGTGCTCGCCGTGACGGGTGCGCAAATCGCAATGCACCGCCATTGGCTCAAAGGCGCGCCGCACATACATCAATACGCGGGCGTCGTCATGATCGTCACCGGCGCCGTTTTCTTCGCGAACGGTTTGCTGACTGGAGAAATCGGCAAACTGCTGTTCCGGCCCAAAGATACGGAAAATCTTTGGCCGATGCTCGCGTATTATCTACGTCTACGCCGGGGCGCGCCGGTCTACGCCGACTATAATCCGCTGCAAAAACTCGCATACACGTTCGTGTTGATGCTCATCGCTCCGCTAATCGCCGCTACCGGCGTGGCGATGTGGACGAAGCTGGGCGGCCGCGTGATGGAATTCTGGCATCTGGGCTTTGCTGCCGAGCTGCTGCTGTTTACGTTCGGACACGTGGTGATGGTGGCGACCACCGGAGTGCGCAACAACATTCGATCGATGGTCACTGGCTGGTATCAGCCGCCAGCCGGTCGAAGCGCCGCAGTTCCGGAAAGAGCACCGACCAAAGGGCGATCACGGCCAGCGTCGCAATGCCCCCCAGAACAACTGAGGCCTGCACGCCTATAAGTGAGGCAACGCCACCCGACTCGAACGCGCCCAGCTCGTTCGAGGCACCGATAAAAACGTTTTCAACAGCCGAGACGCGGCAGCGCATCGCGTTGGGCGTACGAAGCTGAACCAGCGCGATACGAATCACCACGCTCACCATGTCGAATCCGCCTGTCAGGATCAGCGCGATAACGGAAACGATGAAATTGCGCGAGAGACCGAACACGATCGTCGCCATGCCGAAGGCCGCGACGCATGTAAGCAACAGCGCGCCGGCGCGGCGCCGAATTTCATGCCGCGCCAGATACGCCGCCACGGCGAACGCGCCCACCGCCGGGGCAGCGCGCAAGATCCCGAAACCCGTAGGCCCGACGTGCAATATCGTTGTCGCAAACACGGGAAGCAGCGCGGTCGCCCCGCCAAACAAAACGGCAAACAGGTCCAGCGAGATCGCCGCCAGCACGATGCGCCGGTGCAGAATGAACCGCAGTCCCTCCATCGCGGCGTGCATAACCGGTTCATCGTGATGCTCGACGTCGTGGCGGCGCAAGAACATAAACGCCCCTGTCGCAAGGACATAAAATACCGCAGCAGCGATAAAAGCAACCGGTGTGCCGACGGCGATGAGCAGGCCGCCCAGCGCAGGTCCGGCAATCGTAATCAGCTGCGTTACCGACGACGTGGCAGCTTGCGCGCGCATGAACTGCTCAGGCGGCACGATGTTCACCAGCAGCGAACGCTGCGCCGGAATTCCCGTGGCGTGGGCAGTCCCGATGAGCGCTACGGCACCGAAGTACAAGATGCGGGCATGCTGATTGGTCAAAATCAACAGCACGAACACTCCCAGGCCGAGCGCCTCCGCGAAGGATGTGACTACCGAGATTGCGCGCCGATCGACGCGATCCGCCAGCACGCCTGCCGGCAGCGCCAGCAGCAGCTGAGGTACGAAGAGGATGAGCCCGACCAAGCCGAGGTCGAAGGGGCTGTGCCGAAGCTGAAAAATCTGCCAACTGACGGCGACGTCTTCAACGGAATACGCAAACATGCTGCACTGCCGCGCAATGAAGTACGCCGGAAATTCACGCGACAGGGCCGCTTTGCTCCCACAGTTGAAAGAACGTTTCCCGGTTTCTTTCAAGGAGCTCATCCAAATCCGATTTCCACAGCGAACCGTCCAGGTGCATGGACGAAAGAATTTCCACCACCCACGCTCCGTCGTAGCCGGTCGAACGGATAGCGCGGATCATGCGCGCGAGCGGAATCGTTCCCTCGCCGAGTGCATAGCGGTCGGCGGTTGATCGCGGGGTATTCCAATCGCTGAGTTGAATGAGAAAAATCCGCTTCCCGCATTGTGCGATGACCTCGTCCAAGTCGGGCGTCTGCCAAACGTTCCAACTATCCAGGCATATCCCGACGCTGGGATGGTTGACACGTTCCACAATCTCCAAGCCTTGATCGAGATACCAAACGCCGGTATCGGTATGCAAATTCACCGGATTCAACGGCTCGAACGC
>DASRSF010000083.1:0-4058 GCA_035656615.1 Vulcanimicrobiaceae bacterium
CCTACCACGGGCGATGTGCGAATCCGCCGCGCAATCGCACATGCGATCGATCGCACGAAGTTGATCGTCGTCGCAACGCACGGAGCAGGTATTCAAGTCGAAGGCGACCAGCCCGAGAACGGATGGGCATACGACCGGAAAATACGCCCGCTTTCCTACGACCCGCGTGAAGCGCAACGTTTATTGGACCAGGCAGGCTGGCATACCGGTGCGGGCGGTTTCAGACGTAAAAATGGCCGGCCGTTAGAGATTGGGCTCGCGATAGCGCCGCAAGGGATCAACGGTTCAGGCATTGTTGCAACCACGGTACAACGCTACCTGGCCGTCGTTGGGATCGACGTTGCGATCAAGCAGTATGCGCCCGGCTTGATGTGGGAGCCCAAAGCCGCCGGAGGCATTTTATCAAACGGCCGATACCAGATGGCCTATAACGCCTGGTGGACACTCGGACCGGATCCCGACGACACCTTTAACTTTGCGTGCGATCAGCAGCCGCCGCAGGGAGAAAATTCGTACTTTTGGTGCAACCGGACCGCGGATTCGGCAATGCACGATGCCTTGCGTACGGTGGACGTTGGGCGCAGGGCACGCGATTATGCCATTGTCCAACAGCAGCTCATGCGCGATTTGCCGGAGATTACGCTGTGGCAATTGCAGGTTCCTGACGCAACGCGCATTCAGATTCGAAACTTCTCGCCCTCGCCCACCGGCTCGACATTTTGGAATGCGTCGGCATGGCAGCTCTAAAGAGCGCTGCCTGCTAGGCCATCCGCCGCTCGCCGCCAAGCGTACCACCAGCATGGCAGGATTGTTGACACTCTTTTTGGCGGCCAGTACTGCGCTTCTTCCGTTGAGCCGGGCAGCAGCCTGGCTTGGGGCTGCACCGCCGCCGGCTGTTCTTTCGGGCAAAGTCGTGTTGGTTGACGTTTTTACGTTTGATTGCATCAACTGCAAGCACGTCGTGCCGGAGTTACGAAGGTTGCGGGCCCAAATCCCAGCGGACCAACTTACGATCATCGGTATCCACAGCCCTGAAACGCCGCCCGAGCGCGATCGCGCGAACGTCGCCGAAAATATTACCGCGCAAGGAATTACTTGGCCGGTCGCACTGGATAATGACTTTCGCTTGTGGAATGCCTACGGCGTGCGCTATTGGCCCACGCAGCTCATCTTCGATCGCCACGGTGTTCTTCGCAAAACCATAATCGGCGAAGGTCAGGATGCTGTTGTGGAAAGCACCGTTCGAGGGCTGCTTGGGGAACGATGATCCTCATAGCCGCCTTAACGATCAGCTTTCTGAATGCCTCGCCCGGCGAACGCGTCTATCGCGTAACGGCATCCGCACCCGCGGGGTCCAAGGTCACGCTGCGCGTAAACGCGCCCAGCGGATGGGTGGCGGCCTTTTGCACAGCATCCGTGTGTGCCCGCGACTCGGTCACGACTGCCGCCCCTGCGAGCGGCACGGTGCATGCCGAGTTGCATCTTTATAAAAACGGGCGCCCGCAGCCCGGCATGGCCGTCATAACGGATAATTTCGGCCAGCGTGGGATCATCGAGGTCCCATATCCCGTGGGCTGACGGCGTAGCACAATAGTACGTAGCGCTCATTGTCGCGTGACCCGTCCAGGTTCATGCTGAAAAGCACATGCGCACTGTCAGTCCTGCCGTCATCCTCCAGTCCGCCGAATATGACGTCCAAAACTCCGCCGCGCTGGAGCGGGAGCTTGCAGTCCTTGCTCCGGGACGCTGCGTTATCGACTTCCGCAACGTCAGTTATATCGATTCAACAGGCATTGCGCAGCTGGTGCGCGTGCTCAAGCGACTCATGCTAAGCGACCCGTCCAGCACGATCGTACTGAGCAACGCACGCCCTCACGTGCACAAGGTTTTCGTGATCGCCAATTTGCACCGGCTTTTTATTATTGAGTAAGCGGGAAGGCCCCTGCACCTCGGACGGATAAGCGAGCTGCATCCACCCTCCAGACGGGGCGCGCACGCAACGCTCTTTTACTATTAGCCTCGTCGCGGGCTTTATTACATTCCGCGTGGACGCCCGGCCTCACCGGTAAGGTGGTACAGCCTCCCGCGCCAGGTCGCGGTTCCGTCGAACCAATTACCGGATATTCGGCCGTTGAATGATAACGCCGACACCCCGACCCCGATATCAAAGTGAATATTGTCCCCGCTGATTGCGCCGGTGACCGGTGTGATGCGATCCACGAACGGATCATCCGGTGACACGGATAAACCGCGGTACGTCCCGCTGATGATCCCGTTATTTATCGTGAGCTGCATCCAGCCGGTATAGGGAAGGTGCGGGTTTCCGAACGTGGGCTCATACGCGATCACGTACGAGACGTGCCTGACCCCCGCCGAGGACGATATCACCGCGTTCGTTTGTTGCGGTAAGACGCAGGCCCCCAGAATTGCTATTAGCCTCGCGTAGCGTATGACTTTACGAATTGCAATCTGTGTGTTTAACATACCGGCACCTATACGACACAAAAAAACGCTTGCATAAAGGACGAGGAATCAACCACCGGCTGCGTATTCATGTCACGAACCATATACCCATCGTTTTTGCTCCAGGAGTTCCCGCTCCGTTCCCAATGCGTTGCGATGGTTGTAAGAACTTGGCTGGTTGGATATGCCGGTCTTCACCGGCGGCATCGGCAAACACAAAGCCCGCGCGTTCTTTAGAGACGACGGTGAACTACATATGCACAAGCTCCGCGACGGCTTGCGCGAACGCGCTTGGGGATTCGATTGTTATGAGGTGGCCGGTGTTCGGCAGCGTGGTCAGCGGCGCGTTATCTAAGACGAACGGCGGAACATCCCATGCCTGGCGGGAGCGCTCGCCGGCGATTAGGTGCATCGGCGTGCCATTGTTCAGCACAGTCATGACGTCGTCCAGGAATTTCGGTTTTCCGGTGGTTTCGATGACGGATTTAGCCATGGCGCGCATTGTAGAGATCGGTTGGTTTTCCAGATGTGAACGTGCCATGGCGATCCGCTCGGGCGTTGGCGTAACCCCGGAGGCCGCCAGCCACGCGGCTGGGTCTGCGATGGACGCCTGATGCGCCTTGTCACTTGCTTCGAATGTCTGCGCGAGGATGACTGCGGACCAAAAAGCGTCCTTGAGCGTAAAGTTGCCTTCAACGTTGATAACGGACAGCGTATGATTTGGATACTCGCGCGCGAAGAGCATAGCAATTGCACCGCCGATCGAATGGCCAACGGCATGAACTCGCTCGATGCCGCGATCGTGCAGCAACTCGTGTAGAAACTCGACCTGCGTGGGAAGCGAAATCTCGCCTTCGTATCCCGAGTGCTCGCCGTAGCCGAGCAAGTTTGGAGCGAGCGCGCTGCTGCCGAAACGCGCGTCGATCTCCGGAGCGCGCATGTGTCCGATCAGGCCGTGGATGAAAAGCACGTTCATCACGGTAAGGCTACGTCTTTCGATAAGGGCCTGCCTTCGATAGCCCGGGAATTCTCCGCTCGCGCGCACAGCTTGACTTCGCAGACACTTAACCCTATAGTTATATAACTACATGGTTAATAGTTCAGACCTCGATGCGGTCTTCGCAGCTCTATCCGACCCCACGCGCCGGCGCATCCTCGAACGGCTGGCGCGCCGCCCGCTGACGGTGGGCGAAATTGCCGCCGAATTCGCGATCTCGCAACCCGGCATTTCAAAGCACGTACGCGTGCTCGAAGCGTGCGGCTTGCTGAACCGTGAAGTCGAGGGACGTTTCCACCGCTGTACGCTGGCACCTGAGCCGATGGCAGCCGCATCGGCGTGGATCGAAAAGCAGCGATCGTTCTGGAACGCCACGCTGGACCGCTTGGATATCTTTTTACATGACTCCGCCAAACGAAAGAAGCGAACATGAGTGAAGCATCAACAACCGTAGTGCCCGCGCTGGTTCTTTCCAGAATCTATAATGTGCCGCCCGAGCGCCTGTACGAGGCATGGACGAATCCAGATGCAATCGGCAAGTTCTTAGGCCCCAATCCCGTGCACGTCGTTGAAATCGAAATGGATGTGCGCGCCGGCG
>DASRSF010000084.1:0-2868 GCA_035656615.1 Vulcanimicrobiaceae bacterium
AGGTTGCGTACGTAGGCGAGCGAGGAATCGTCTTCGCCCACAAGCACGATAACGAGCCGGGGATGAATCCCCGCCTCGCGAAGGGCAGTACTACGCGCGAGCAATTCGGCGCGCAGTTCGGCGGCAACCGCGCGGCCGTCCAGAATGCGTGCCGGCACGGCAACGCGCTTTCGTCTGCGGAAGGAGCCTCCCCTGGAGCACGTGCGCCGCGAGGTGCGACTCAGCCGCCACTTTACGTCGGTGGAATTCGAGCGTGCGTTCCGCAGTTTCGCGCAGATGTACCACGTTCAGCCGCGTGAAGTGCTGTGCAGCCCCGACGTGCTAGGGCGCTTTTGCGAAGTGTACGCGCGTCCCGAAGACACGCATCGCGGGGAGTTGTACTTCGAAGGCGTGCGCATGCGCGCGGCGATACTGCCCCCGGGGATGGTCGCGTTCGAGGGTGAGGTCGATGAGGACCGAATGGGCGACTGGTGAGGGTTCGAACCAATTGGCTGTATTGGATCGCGGGGCTGGTCATCGTCGCATTGGTCGTTGCGGTGTACTTTCGCGGTTCGAATACGGATCTCGCCGGGCCGAGTTCGCTCGCCGGCCGCCAGGCGCCGAGTTTTGCGGTTGATTCGCTGACCGGCAGCACCTCAAGCCTCCAGGCGTATCGCGGTAAAGTGGTGGTCATGAATTTGTGGGCGTCATGGTGCCCGCCGTGTCGCGCCGAGATGCCGGATCTTCAGCGCCTGTACGCTTCGTATGCCGCGCGTAACGTGGTGGTTCTTGGAGTCGATGAAGGCGAGTCGGCGCAGCGCGCGAGCGCCTTTGCGCAGTCGCTGGGCATTCACTATCCGATCCTGGTCGACCAGCAGCAGCAGTATGGGCGCGTCTATGCCGCCCTTGGCTTGCCGACCACGATCATCGTGGATCAGCAGGGCACGGTCGTGCGCGGCTTCGACGGACCGCTGGCGTACCAGCAAATGGAGGGTGCGATAACCCCGCTGCTCGCAAAACGTTCGTGATCGGGTTTTGGCTTTTGCTGTTGTGCGCCGTCGGGATGGTGCTAGCTCAAGATATTTATCCTGGGCAAGCGATTTACCACTACGGTTGGTATAACGCGATCGTCGTCGCTCTGGTGATTATCGCGGCACTGCAAGTGCGCCGGCTGCATAGTCGCGGTGCCGTTATCGCGATGTTTGGTGCCGCAATCGTAGTTTTGGCTGGAGTTGCGAGCGGGCTGATGGGGCCTGACACGCAGCTTGTCGTGGGCGCGCCCGGTGCGGGCGTTCGCAATGACGATGCGGGTGGAACGTTCGTCTTTCCGCTTGCAGCGGATGCGCCGGTTGAACTGCAGCGCGGAAACAGTGTTACGGCGATCGGCGCCGGCAGACGCTACACCGGTGGGTTCGTGCTGTGGAAGCAGCCGCGCACCGTCGTTTACGTTGATGCTGCCGATGCAAAAGGCAATCATCTGACCATTACGCAGCCCACGAATGCGTCGTTTCTTTCGCCGGTTCTGTTGATGCAGCAAGCGACGACCATCGCGGGGATGGATGTGAACTTCGATACGTTTTCGGTACCCGCGCAGCGTTTAACGGTGCGCGCGGTGCTGTTCACGCCGCAGCAGGCGGCGCTGCTGCGCACGGACCCGCCGATCGTGAACAAGGCCGCGGTGCTTTTCCAGGTTTCCGATACTGCGGACCGCCAGGTGCCGGGCGGTATCGGCGTTGCGGCATCCGGTCAACGAATCGCGATCGGCGGGGTGCTGTTGCGCGGCAACGTCGCGGCGTATCCCGCTATTGTTATGGCATCAGCGCCGTACTTGCCCGTCCTGATTTTGGGCCTACTTGCGCTTGTCGCGGGCGCGGTTTTGTGCGTTCGGCCGGCGCTGCTACACCCGGCCTAGGATATTCTTGACGAAGTCGGGTTCGAAGTGCGCGAGAATTTGCGGGTTGCTGGTAATCAACGAGATGACGTCTTGTTTGAGGCCCTGTGGGTTGGAGCCGTTTCGGGAGAGTAAGCCCATGATTTGCTGCGCGAGGTCGGGCTGGCCGTTCTGATTGGCATTGTCGGCTGCGTTCTGCAACGACTGCTTCAGCTGTTCGGGATCCGCTGACTGGACGTGATCGGCAGCGGCACTGGAGACGGCGGACTGGTCGACCTCGCCGCTTGTCACGCGTTGCAATAAGCCTTGTACTTCATTAAACATAGCCGAAGGCTACCCAGCCGCCTCACCATCCACACCTGCGCCTCGCCCGGTCTGGACGTAGTTTAGCGAGCGCGCTGCTGCGGAAAATATAGGCGATTGAAGGAGGACGGAATGCCAGCAAAAGCCAGCTCCGCCAAGCGCAAAACCAAGAAAGCCTCCCCGGCCAAGCGCGCCATTTCCAAAGCCGGGACCGCAGTTCGAAAAGCCGCCAAAAATCCCGGACGCACCGTTGCGAAGACCGCCGATAAAGTGCACCAAGGCGCCACGCGCGCAAGAGGCATCGGCGAAAAGGTTGTAGCCGCAGGCTTAATCGTCGAAAAGGTCGCCGAAGCCGTCGATCAAGTGGCAACCGCAGGTCGAGGGCGCGCCGCCACGGGCGGTGCGCGTAAGACGGCTGGCACGCGAAAAAGAACCGGTGCGCGTAAAGCAACCGGTACCCGTAAGACGACCGGCACGCGGAAGAAAAGCGCCGCTACGTCAGCAAGTCGCGCGTCCGCAGGAGCCGCAAAACGTGGCCGCCGGAAAAAGGCGTAATAAAAAACAAAGAGCCCGCTGTAACGCGGGCTCTTTTGATGTTTGCGATTTTGAGTAGACCTATCACCTTCTGCCAAGCGCAATTGGTCCTACTCAATCCGGCGAGCGCAAACTAATCGCCGAATGCTTGTTGACGGATT
>DASRSF010000085.1:0-11824 GCA_035656615.1 Vulcanimicrobiaceae bacterium
GATCGTCAACGGACATGGGAGCAACACGCCGTTCGTTGACATCATCGCGCGCTTGACGGTAGTGAATACGGGCATCCTGGCAGCCGGCGTGAATTATTGGGCCGCTCCGGGCGTACGTGAGGTGGCCGAATCTCTGCGTGAGTCCGAGACGATCGGCGGCATGAATCACGCTTGCGAGTTCGAGACCTCACTGTATCTCGCGCTCGCGCCGGAACTCGTGGACATGACGCAAGCGCGGCACGAACTATCGCACCGGCCAAGCAAGAACTATTGGACGGATCTGGTGGGCGGCGATGGGCCGCTCGCGATGATGGAACCGTGGAGCGCCTTGAGCGAGAGCGGCGTTATGGGCGATCCGACGAGGGCCACCGCGCAGAAAGGGCGGCGTCTGCTCGAAGCCGCTGCGGAAGGCATCGTTGAACTGGTGGATGAGCTGCGGGCACGCCCGATTGCGAAACGCGTCGATCATCATTAGCGCCTGCGTGCTGCTGGCCGCGGGATGTACGCACACCGGAGGCCGCGTCGCGGAGCGCGGTAACCCGTGGACGATTCACGGCGTTTTGCGCATTGCTGGCCGGCAGACGCCGGATAATTTGAATCCGCTGCTCGGCACGCAGACGGTCGTTACGGATCTGTCGATGTTTTGGGCGGGATACTTGTTCAATTGGAGCGATGCGAACGAACTGATTCCGGAATTGGCGGTCCGCGTGCCGTCGCAACGTAACGGCGACATCTCTGCCGACGGCCGCCGAATAACGTATCACCTGCGCCGCGGCGTGCGATGGCAGGACGGCGCGCCGTTTACCGCGGACGACGTCATCTACACCTGGCAGCAGGTTCTCAATCCCCACAATCTTGCGGTGAGCCGCCTGGGTTACGATATGATCACCCGCATCGACAAACGCGATCCGTACACGATCGACGTGCACCTGAAAAAACCGTTTGCGCCGTTCGTTACGACGTTCTTCAGCATGGCCAATCATTCCGATTGCATTTTGCCGCGCCATCTGCTGGCGCGTTATCCGGATCTCAATCGCGTGGGCTTCAACTCATTGCCCGTCGGTACGGGGCCGTTCCGCATGGAGCGGTATGATAAGGGTTCAGGTGTCACGTTCGTCGCCAATCCGCTCTATTGGCGCGGTCCGCCGGCGCTGCGGCGCATCGAGTACCGCATTATCGAGAGCGACAACACAATGCTGACGCTGCTGCAGACGCATGCCGTCGACATGTATTACCGGGCATCGGAGTCGCAGCTTCCCAGTTTGGTCAACGTGCCGGGAACGCGCGTTGTGATATCGCCCTTCACGCGTTTTGCCGACTTGGGATTGAACGCCGCCAACCCTGCACTTGCCGACGTTCGCGTTCGTCGCGCGCTCGCATACGCGATCGACCGCAGCGCCCTGGTGAAAAAGGTGACGCACAACGTCGCCGTGCCCGGAACAACGGATCAGCCGGATTTCTTCTGGGCTCATAATCCGAACGTCGAACGGTATCCCTACGATCCGAAAAAGGCCGCGGCGCTGCTTGATGCGGCGGGCTGGCGCGGAAGCGGCGTGCGCAACAAGAACGGTCAGCCGCTCCGTTTGGAACTGGTGAGTTTTACCGGCTCGTCAACGGCGAGCGGCACGGAGGTGTTTCTTCAGGAAGCCTGGCACAACATCGGCGTAGACGTGGAGATAAAGAATTTTTCATCCGCACAGCTTTACGCGACGCTGGGCGCCGGGGGCATCGAACAATCGGGTAAGTTCGACCTCGCATTTGAGAATTGGGCCAATGGAACGGATCCGGATGACTCGATTCTCGTGCGCTGCACGATGGCTCCGCCGGCGGGCTGGAACATCTATCACTTTTGCAACAAGGATCTGGATATGGCGGAGGACGTCGCGCTCTCTTCGTACGACCGCCAAACGCGGAAAAAGATGTACGATCGGGTTCAACAAATTATGTCGGAACAGCTGCCAATCATCGTGCTCTGGTATCAACGGCAGCTCGACGTCGTGAACACGGACCTGCGCAATTACCGTCCGGCGCACGCGGTTACGCCGTTTTGGAATACCTGGGAATGGTCGATTTAGCGCGGCGCAGATGAAGTATTACGATTTTTTGGACAAATCACCCGCGATCGGCAAACTGGTAATTATTGAAGGTACCGAACGCGAACTTGCATATCGGGCGCTCGAGAGGGTAATTGAGCGCGTTCTTCCGGCCGATGTGCGCGATATGAACCTGGATCGTTTCGCGCCCGCACAGCTCGACAACACGGCCCGGTTACGTGAATCCGTTGCATCGATGCCGTTTTTAGCGACGAGCCGGCTCATCGTCGTCACCGACGCACAGACACTGAAAGCGGCGATGCGGCGTGAAGTGTGGGACGTCGCACAAACGGTGCCGGAGGGCAACACGATGGTGATTAGCGATCTGCTCTCACCACGATCGCAGCGGCCGCAGTCGCTCGGCCAGCTGGCGGGGCGCGCCGCATTGCGCATCGACACGACGGCAAACGAAGATGTGCGAACGCGCTTTATCGAAGAGACGCTCACAGAACTGGGGGCAAAAGCGGAGCCGCGCGTTATTGCGGTGCTTTCGCATAGCGAGGCGGATCTTGGCTCAGTGCGCAACGATTTGGAGAAGCTCGCGCTGGCCGGTAAGAACATCACGCTTGCGGATTTGCAAGCGGAAAGCCTCACGATTGAAGATCCAAAAGCGTACCAGTACGCGGGCGCGCTCGTCGAAGGCCGCATCGCGGATGCGTTACGTATTGCGCACGATATGTTTGCCGGCGACCGGAACGCCGCTATCCCGATGATCTACGCGGTCGCGACGGAGACGGGTTACCTTTGGGAACTCGCGCGCGAAGGGGGACAGATTCCCGCGCGGATGCGCTGGCGGGAGCGTACCCTTGGCCCCATTGCAGCCGGCGTCGGAGAAGAGCGCGCTCGCCGAGCATTTGAACGCGCACTTGCGGCGTTCGATTCGGTCGTTACGGGAAAGGTCGATGATCCGCAGCTCGCCGTCGAACTACTCACCGCCGAACTATCCGGTCTGCACCGGCGGCGCTAGCGTCTTGGCGAGTTTATGAATGATCGCGTCGATGCGATACAGATACGTGAGGGCTTTTCCGGCGTGCTGCGGGGGCGACTCAGGCGCTGCAAGTGAAGCAGCGTGCGTTTGATCTGCGGTCACAACGATACCGATGTCCGTTGCGATGCGTTCGCGTAACCGCTCGAGCTCCGTGGCGGGCGAATCCGAGTCGCCTTCATATGCCAGGTCAGCTAATGCGCGGGCGTAATGGCCGCACGCCATCAACAGCGTAAGGCGCATCCGCAAATTTGAAATTCGTGCAAGATGCCGTTGGGCTACCAAAGGTTCTATCTGCGTGCGAACGCTTTGCAATGCTTCATCCAAAGTACGAAGCGCCGTGAGCGGGTCCGCCGTTTGATCGCCGGTAAGCCTTCGCACGGCAGCCTCGATGAACCGGTTCAGACGCTGCAGCGCCTCTCTGCTCACATTGAGCAAAACCTGCCCGGTCGGTATGGGCAGAACCACGCTGGCCGCAAGCCCGCCGAAAACAGCGCCGAGCGCGGTTTCTTCCAGGCGCAGCAGCAACAGCTGATCGCTGAACAGCCCGAGCAACACATACAGCATCGAGAGCAGGATCGTCAAGAAGAAAATCATCACCGCGTAGGACAGCCGCACCGTATACACGGCGGCAAACAGACACACCAGCACCAGACAAAACGCCAACGTGTCGTGCCCGCGTACGGGATATGCGACCACGATGCCGGCGACTACGCCGAGCGCGGTACCGAACACGCGCGACCATGCTTTCACCCGCGTCTCGCCGGAAGACGAGGTGCCCAGGAACGTTACGAATGCTGCCAGCGCCGCCCAATACCAGCGCTGTGGCGAAAGGAATTCGCCAATGAGAATTGCCGGAATGGCCGCCGCGGTCAACTGCACCGCTTGACGGGTTGTGGGCGCGATGCGGCCGGTATCGGGGGTCGTGCCGATGCGAAATGGTCCGCGTGCCGTCCAATCGCTTCGCACCGGCGCACTCGGGTCCACGCGCAATGGTTCGCTCGCACCGCAAGCAGCGGCGATCTCGGCTTGCAGAACTGTCCGGCGATCGCGCGGCGCGGCGAGCAGATCGTCCAATATCAGTGCGATCTCGTTGAGCCGGTACAGATGATGCGTGCGCTGCTCGACCGTCCGCGCGCGCTCGATCAGCCGTTGCCGCGCTTGAAAGGCGGCCAAAGCGTTTGCCAGCGCCAAACGCGGCCGGTCCGGAAAAATGATGAAGCGGTACGCGTACGTGCAAAGGGCGGTTATCGCGAGCGCAAGCACCAGCCATGGAACATCGCGTGCCGCGGCATGCAAAAAAAGGGCGAAGAAAAACGCAATGACGCCGATCGTTCCAAGGGCCGCACCGCGCGGGCCGTAACGCCGCGCATAGATCGAAAGAAACAACGTTCCCACGAACAGGCTGTCGCTCAGGTACCGGTTTGCCGCCGTCAACGTGCCCACGGTCACGCACAACGCTGCGGCGGGCCAGAGCGCCAAAGTCGTACTGCGCTGTTCCCGGAGGGTCAAATCGTTGACGCTGATCGTCCAGGTCATCCCCAAGGCCGCTCCCAGCAGCGGAACGGTCAATGGAAAGTGAAGCGCGCTACGAAGCGCCAGCAGCAGACCCAGCGCCGTCCCGACGGCTGCCGTCGCGCGCATGGCCATGTACAGGCGAACCAGGCCGGGGTCGGCCGCGATGACGCGATCGCGAACGTCGGCGATACTCATCCGAACCCACGTTACCCAGACCGGCAAGCGGCCGAGCACTGACAAATGTCGGGACGAGGGCGGCCGCCTTTCAACGCGAAAGGGCCGGGTATCCCATGAAGTATGACATGTATGCTTCTCCGTTCTCGTGGAGATACGGTCGTGCAGAATTGCGCGCGCTTTTTTCGGAGCAAGAGCGCCGCAAGCTGTGGCGTGAAGTTTGGGTTGCTCTGGCCGAGGTGCAAAGCGCGCACGGGCTGGTCTCGCCCGAGGAGCTCGCTGACCTTCGTGCGCACGCGGGCGAGATCGATATCGACGCTGCGCTGGCGATCGAGCGCGAGATTCACCATGACCTCATGGCCGAGATTCGCCTGTTCGCCTCACAGGCCAAAATCGGCGGCGGGAAGCTTCATCTGGGCTCCACGTCGATGGACATCGAGGATACCGTAGAGACGTACCGGCTGCGTGTGGCGGTTGCCGCACTCGGGCGCGCGCTGCACGAGCTTCTTGCAGAGTTCGCGGAGAAGGTTCGCGAGTACGCGGATTTGGTCTGCATGGCGTTTACGCATCTGCAGCCCGCCGAGCCCACCACGCTGGGCTATCGTTTCGCGGTGTACGCTCAAGATCTGCTTATCGACGAAGCAAATTTGCGGTTCGTTTTTGAAAATCTCACGGCGAAAGGCTTGCGCGGCGCAGTGGGAACCTCGGCCTCCTACGAGCAGCTGCTCAACGGATCGGGCGCCTCACATGAAATGGAACGCGCCGTCCTGGAGCGGTTTGGCCTGGATGCGCGCGAGATCAGCACGCAGACCTATCCGCGCAAACTCGATTATTTGTTGCTTACCGCGCTGAGCGGCATCGGCGCTTCGCTCTCCAAGTTCGCGGCCGACGTGCGCATTCTGAGTTCACCGGAATTCGGTGAAGTGTTTGAACCGTTTGGCCGCTCGCAAGTCGGCAGCTCGGCCATGCCCTTCAAGCGCAACCCCATCCTTTGCGAACGCATCGACTCGCTCGCTCGGCTGCTTCCCGCGTATGCCGACGTTGCTTGGCAGAATGCCGCTACCAATTATCTTGAGCGGACGCTTGACGACAGCGCCAATCGTCGAACGATTCTACCCGAAGCGGTGCTATGCACGGATGAAATTCTGCAGATTGCCAAGCGCGTCGTGGCCGGCATGCGTGTGAATCCGCAGCGCATCGCACAAAATCTGCGTACGTACGGGCCGTTCGCGGGCACCGAATCGGTGCTGATGGAGGGTGTGCGCGCTGGCGGCGATCGTCAAGAATTACATGAAGTGTTGCGCGACGCGGCGATGAAATCGTGGAGCGCCATTGCGCAAGGCAAAGATAATCCGCTAGGCCGGTTACTCACCGAAGATCACGAGCTTACCAGCCGCGTCGATCCGGCGGAAATCCGGCGAATGCTCGACCCCAGCGGCCACGTCGGTACCGCGGCCGAACGCGCACGCCGCCTCGCCGACCGCATCAACGCCATCCCGCCATTCCCATCGCAAAAGGAAGTACACCATTAATAAAGGCATTGAAATTGCCCGGGGCAAGACGAAAGTGCTGTATGAGGCGGCGGGGCAGCCGGATATGCTCGTCGTCAAACAGACGGATGCTATTTCGGCGGGCGACGGCGCGAGGCGCAATGAGATCCCCGGCAAGGGACGCTTAGCGGCGCAGACGACTGCGCGGGTGTTTCGTTTATTGAATCTGTGCGGGCTGCCGACGCATTACTTGAACGGCGGCGAAGACGACGACGACAACGAAATGCTGGTGCGCCGCTGCAATATGATTCCGCTCGAGGTCGTTGTCCGCGGCGTCGCCGCGGGTTCGCTCGTGCGGCGTAATCCCGGTCTGCAGCGCGGTTCACTGCTCGTTCCCCGCATGGTCGAATTTTTTATGAAGGACGATGCGGCGCACGATCCGCTCATTATGCCCGACGCGATCATCGCGCAGGGCGTTGCGAATCCGGCCGAAGTATCGGCGATGACCGAGATTGCGCGGCTCACGTTCGAGGTTCTCGCGCACGCCTGGCGCAAACGCGACGTGCTTTTGGTCGACTTGAAGGTCGAGTTCGGCCGGCTTACGAGCGGCGAGAACAAAGGTCAGCTCGTCATCGCGGACGTTATCGACAACGACTCCTGGCGCATTTGGCCGCAGGGGCGTGAAGACCTGATGCTTGATAAACAGATGTACCGCAATTTGGAAACGGTCGACGAGCAAGCGCTCGCGCAAGTGAAGGCCGCTTATGAACAGGTCGCTGATATGGTCGGTTCATTCCCCGTGATGCGGCCCGGAATGATCGCGCTGTTCGCGGATTCCAACGAACGTTCGCCGCAGTTGAATGCGGTCTCGCAGTCACTGGGACAACTGGGTTTACCGGTTGTACGTCACGTGGCAAGCGCAACGCGTACGCCCGGTTACGTCCTCCAACTGGTGCAGCAGCACGATGCCACGTTTGCCAGGCTCGTGTACATCACGATCGACGGTGCCGGATCGGCGCTTCACGCAATGGTGGAGCACGCCACCAGTAATCCGGTGCTCGACGGCAGTACGGATGCAAATGCCGTCGCGCTGCAATGCGCCAAGATTCTTTCGCTTGAGGACACGGTCGTCTTCGGCCGCACGTTGCTCGTGCAAACCAATTCTCGATCGGCGATTCTTCAGGCCGATGCGCAGCTCAATGCTCAGCAGACCGCCGTCCAGCCGAACCTTGCGTAGTTTTCGCGTCAATGGATTGGACGATGTCGAACTTGCGCAAGCTGCTGCGCGCGCCGGTCTAGCGCTTCGAGTAGACGAACTTCGCCGCATCGCCGCGCAGCTCGGCCGCGATCCGACGATCGTGGAAGTGCACGCGTTCGATGCGCAGTGGAGCGAGCATTGCTCCTACAAGAGCAGCCGCCACCATTTACGGAAGTTGCCTACCGAAGGACCCACGGTAATGCAAGGTCCGGCCGAGGACGCGGGAATTCTTCACTTGGGGGAATGGAACGGCGAGCGGTATGGTGTGGTCATTGCGCACGAGTCACATAACCATCCCTCGCAGGTAGTTCCCTATGAAGGCGCGGCGACGGGCGTCGGCGGCATCGTGCGCGACGTTTTGTGTATGGGCGCGGAAGTTATCGCGCTCGCCGATCCGCTTCGTTTCGGCAGGGTCGAGGATTCACAATCGCACGCGCGCTATGTCGCGCAAGGCGCCGTCGACGGGATTAGCGCGTACGGCAACGCGATCGGCGTTCCCAATATCGCCGGCGACGTCTACTTCGACGAACGTTTCGATGACAATTGCCTGGTCAATGTGGTGGCGCTCGGCATTCTTAAAGAAAACGAAATCATCCATTCCGCGGCGCCCCCCGGAGCAGCCGGCTGGGATATCGTGTTGGTAGGAAAAGCAACGGACCGCAGCGGGTTTGGCGGAGCAGCGTTTTCCTCAGTCACATTGGACGAGGCGGACGAAGAAGCAAATAAGGGCGCCGTTCAAGTGCCGGATCCATTCCTGAAAAACGTCATAATGCGCGCGACGTACGCGGTGTTCCGGTTTTTGCGCGAAAACAACGTGACGGCCGGGTTCAAGGATTTGGGAGCCGGCGGCATCATGGGGTGTACCGCCGAGTTGTGCAGCAGCGGCGGGTACGGAGCGATCGTCGATCTGGATGACGTGAACACCGCCGTCGACGACTTGCCGCCCGAAGTCATTGCGGTCGGCGAAACGCAGGAGCGCTTGTGCTGGATTCTTCCGGGCGAGGTCACCGCCGCGGTGCTGAGCATCTACAATCAGGAATTTTCGCTGCCCGCGATCGCCCATCGCGCGTGCGCAACCGTTATTGGGGCGGTGCAGAATGAAAAGCGATACGTTTTGCGTTTCGGCAGCGAGATCGTCATGGACGTCCCGATAGACCTGCTTACCGGCACGATCCGGGACGAATTGCCGGTGCGTCCGATGAGCGAGCGGAAAGTGACCGATCCGGCGCGGCGGTACGTGGTCGCCTCGGAGAGCGTGCCCACGCTGCTGCCAAAAGTTTTTTCGCATCGCGACGTTTGTTCGCGCGAGCCGCTTTACGTGCGGTACGACGGCGTCGTGCGCGGCACCACGGTTATTCCGCGCGGGCATTCCGGCGCGGGCGTGATAGCACCGGTTCCCGGTTGCCCGCTGGGCGTCGCGCTCGGCGTCGCAGGCAATCCCCGATTCGGCAAAGTGGATCCGTTCTTGGCAGCACAGTACGCCGTTTTGTGCGCCGTACAGAAGGTAGCGGCAGTTGGCGCGCGGCCGCTGGGACTCACCGACTGTTTAAATTTCGGCAACCCCCAAAACATCGGTCATTACTCCGAGTTCGTCCACGCGATCGACGGTTTGTCGATTGCGGCCCGTGCGCTCGGTACGCCCTATGTTTCGGGCAACGTGAGTTTGTATAACGAATCGAGTGCGGGCAACGCCATTCCCGCCTCGCCCATCGTGGCATGCGCCGGCGCACTCGATGACGTTGCGGCGGTCGTGACGGGCGGTTTCAAACGCCCCGGTAGCGCTTTGTTTTTGGTTGGAGCGCCGCAAAATGCGGCAGGCGGGGCAGTGTTCGCGGAGTTGCTCGACCAGACCGGTGGTCCGCTGCCACCGATTGATTTCGAGGCAGTAAATGCGGAGTTGGCGTTTCTGCGTGCCGCTGCGGACGCGCGCCTAATTCTGGCGGCGCGTGCCATCGGCGAGGGCGGAGTGTTGGCGGCGACGTGTATGATGGCCTTTGGTTCTATGGAACAATTTGCGATTGGGGCGCAGCTGACGGATCCGCAAGACTGGACCGGCGGCGTCGTTGGCGAGCTTGAAGCGTACTTCGGGGAATGGGGTGGCTTCGTCGTAGAGACCGCGCAGCCCGACGTGCTGCAGCGAATCGCCGGTAAAGGTGTTCGCCTGACGCAGATCGGTAGAACCCTCGCGGAGCGGTCATTGCGATTACACGACGCCTGGTTCGATCTGCGCGATTTGGCCGTGGCATGGCGTTCTCCGCTGGCGCAGGTGTATCCGTGATTCCGAAGGTCGCCGTCGTCGTCTTTCCCGGTACCAATAGCGAAACGGAAACCGTACGGATCTGCCGCGACGTCGGCTTGGACGCGCAGGCGCTGCACTGGACCCACGCCTCGCGGATTCCGGAATTCGATGCGTATGTGCTGCCCGGCGGTTTTGCATACGAGGACCGCATCCGCGCCGGCGCCGTGCCCGCGCACGATCCGCTCATGGATTACGTCATCGATGCCGCTGAGCGCGGAAAATTGATCTTAGGCATCTGTAACGGCGCGCAGATATTGCTTGAGGCCGGACTGGTTCCGGGAACCGGTGCGGTTCGCCGCCCGACTGCGGCATTTACGTACAACGGCCCGGTCCCGCACTTCGTGTGCAGACACGTCTATCTAAAACTCGCGGTCGATCCGCAACGCAGTCCGATAACCGCGGCGTTGCCTGCGGATGCCCTGTTCCCGGCATGGGCTGCGCACGGACAGGGTCGCCTGGCCGCGAGTGACGAGCATTTGCGCGAGATCGAGCAGGGCGCACATCTTGCGTTCGTCTACGCGCATGCGGACGGCCGCGTGGATGACGCTGCGGTGCCGAATGCTTCCGCGCTTCGCTGCGCGGGTCTGGTGAATCGGCAAGGCAACGTGCTGGCGATCATGCCGCATCCCGAGCGCGACGCTTGGAACTATAACCATCCGGACCGGCGTGAAAGCGAGGACATGCTCGCGCCTTCAGGCGGCGTTCGCATCTTCGCCGCGTTCGCAAAGGCGCTGTTTTCGACATGACGATGCGATGTGTGGCGATCCGGCTGAAGATTCCCGACAACCAAGCGTACACCGCGCTCACCACGCTGCAGCGCCTGAACCTCGAGGTGGCGCGCGTTGACCGAGCGGAAATTTGGGTGCTGAACGATGCCGGCGAAGCAGCGGATTTTCTTGCCCGCGTGGAGCGCAACGAAACGCTGTTCAACCCGAACAAGCATGTGTTACACGTGTTGGAGGAGCGCGTCCCGCGTGAAGGCGAGGTGTGGATTGAGGAGATGGACCAGGATGACGGCGATGATCTGCGCCGGCTGGGACGGCCGGTTGCCGGCGTGATTGGGGGGAAACGCTACATTGGATGGCGCCTATTCGACGACGGCGGTGCTGCTCCACGAACCACGGTCATGCAAGCCGTCGAACAACTTCTTTGTAATCCGGCGATCGAGAGGGCCATAATTCGATGAACAAACCCTACACGATTGCAACGCTGGGGTCACATTCCGCGCTGCAGATCCTCAAGGGTGCGCATGACGATGGTTTTCGTACGCTCGCCATCGCGAACCGCGATACGGAGCGCCTTTACCGCTCGTTCCGCTTCGTCGACGAGGTCATCGGCATCGACCGGTATCAAGATTTCCCAAATATTATCGACGAGTTGCGTACGCGCAAGATCATCATCGTGCCGCACGGTTCTTTCGTTGCCTATCTGTCGCTCGAGGAGCACAAGCGTATGACGATTCCCTACTTCGGGAACAAGTCGGTGCTCGATTGGGAGGCCAGCCGCGAGCTGCAGCGTCAATGGTTATCGCAGGCGAACCTGAAACTTCCGCGCCAGTTCAAGAGCGGACACGACATCGACCGGCCGGTCATCGTCAAGTTGTACGGAGCGGCCGGTGGAAAAGGGTACATGTTCATCCGTGACGCCGCCGATTTCGAGGCCCGCGCCAGCGACCTCAAAGAAGCGTACATCATCCAAGAGTACATCATCGGCGTTCCGCTCTACATTCACTATTTTTACTCGCCGCTCGAGGACAAACTCGAGATCATGAGCATGGACCGCCGGTACGAGACCAACGTCGACTCACTGGGACGCATTCCCGCAAACGCGCAGGAAGGCATGGACGTGAGCCCCAGTTACGTCGTCGTCGGAAACTCGCCGGTTTCATTGCGTGAATCGATGCTCGCCGAAGCGTACCGCATGGGTGAGGACGTCATCCGGGTCAGTAAGGAAATCTGCGGTCCGAAGGGCCTCTTCGGCGCCTTCTGCATCGAAACGATCATTACG
>DASRSF010000086.1:0-2345 GCA_035656615.1 Vulcanimicrobiaceae bacterium
CTGATCCTGGACAACTGCGAGCACCTGATCGCACAGGTGCGCATCGTTTCCGCCGCTATTATCCAGGACGCTCCCCAAGTCCACGTTCTAGCAACCAGCCGGGAAGGTTTAAATATTCGTGGCGAGCGCGTCTTTCGTATGCCGTCATTGCCGACGGACGCGGCAGTGATGCTGTTTACTGATCGTGCTCTTGCCGCGAACGTGCATTTCAGCCTTACGGAAGAAAATGCGCCGTTCGTTGAAGAAATCTGTCATCGTCTCGACGGCATTCCGCTTGCGCTCGAGCTGGCCGCCGCCCGTGTCAAGGTTCTCTCACCGCAACAGCTCGCCCGCAAACTGGACGAGCGGTTTCGCCTGCTCACGGGCGGCGACCGTAGCGCGCTTCCACGTCAACAGACAATGCGCGCGCTAATTGATTGGAGCTATGACCTCCTGTCTGAAGACGAACGCGCCGTCTTTAGGAAACTCGCAATTTTTGCCGGCGGATTCACGCTTGAGACCGCCGCCGCAGTGTGCGGCGATGAACGAATCGATGAGATGGCTCTGCTGGATCTGCTCTCGTCATTGGTGGATAAGTCGCTCGTCCAGGCTGACCTTCAGGGGGGTGGAACGCGGTATCGCCTTTTGGAATCCATGCGGCAATATGCGCACGAAAAGCTCGCAGAATCGGGGGAAGGTTACACCACAGCAGCTGCGCACGCGACGGCTTTTGTGGCCCTTGCAGAAGAGCTGGACCGGAGATACGAGAATACGCCCGACGCTTCGTGGTATGCGCAGCTCGAACCCGAAATCGATAACTGGCGCGCAGCGCTGGAGTGGACGCTCGGAACCGAAGGCGACGTTCGATTAGGGCAGCAGTTAGCGGGCGCGCTCAACGACGTGTGGTCTGTTGTTGCGCCTGCCGAGGGTCGGCGATGGATTCGGACGGCGCTGGAAAGCGTCGATGCATTGACTGCGCCCACCGTCGTAGCCAAGTTGAATCTCGCGGAAGCCTATGCCGATTCACTGTTGGGGCAGCACAAAGCCGCAGACGCCGCGGCGCAAGCAGCGCTGGCGAAATACCGTGAAGTGGGCGATGAGCTCGGTGTCGCGCGGGCGCAACGCTCGTCCGGGCGCTCACTGGTGCTTATCGGCCGAGTCGAAGAGGGCGAGGCGATCCTGCATCAGGCCCTACTCGCGGCTCGCACGTTACGCGCGCCCAAGCTCACAGGTCTGACGTTGGAGGGGCTAGCGCACGCACGTGCGTATTCCGAGGACGTACCGGCGGCTCGCGCGTACTATCAGCAGGCCATAGCGGCGTCGAACGCCGCTGGCGCGGAGCTGCAATCTGCACGCACGATGTCCAATTTGGCGGAGTGCGAATTCCGCGCGGGCGACGCCGCAACGGCAGTGGCCTTAGCACGTGAAGCGCTCCTCCTACGGCGCACGAGCAACGACATTCGCGGTGTAGCAAACACTTTATGTAACATCGCAGGCTATCTGGTCGCACTTCACCGCGTGGATGAGGCGCGTGCGGCATCCCGCGAAGCGTTGGAACTCGCGCGCGATACGCAGGCGGAGGTTTTAAAGATTTTCACCCTCCAACACCTGGGCGCCATCGCGGCTTGTCAGAGCGATTACGTCCGCGCCGGGCAACTGCTCGGCTACGTAAATGTGCGTCTTGAGGGACTTCAAGCCATGCGCGAATACACCGAACAACACGAGTACGAACAGGTGGTTGCGGTTCTCGCGGACGTCCTGGGTAAAGCGGAACTTCAGAACCTCATAAATCAGGGCGGCGAGTGGAGCGAAGATCACGCGCTGTCCGAGGCGATGCTTGTCTAATTGCAAGGCAGGCGTCCCCGTTCCATCCTAGGCTATGCGGTTCAGGATGCATTCGACGCCGCACCGCATGCAGAGAGCCCATATTCTATAAGCACGCATGGCATGCGGCACCGCGGTCATACCGGCATGGTCCGGTCCGCATGGGCGGTAACAGCGTAATTGCGTCATAACACGAACGTTAAAGATAAGGTAGAGGAGATGCCGCACAACGACATAACGTTGAAACAGTGAAGGCGCTCCTAGCGAGCCTGCTTCTGGCCAGCACTCTGGCTTCTACACACACGCCCGGTCCGCTTCGACCCCAAACTGCTATTGAATTTATTCTTACGAAATACGAGCGATATCCGATCGTAGCAATGGGTCGTGTTGAGGGCGAAGGCAACCAGAGCGAAGTAGACTTCTTAAAAAAGCTTCTTGCAGATCCCCGATTCCGTAGGGGTGCAGACGACGTCGTCATTGAGTGCGGAAATTCGCGATATCAGCCAATACTTGATCGGTACGTTTCGGGTGAGGACGTGCCG
>DASRSF010000087.1:0-10609 GCA_035656615.1 Vulcanimicrobiaceae bacterium
CAGCGCCTGGGGCTGCAAAAACTCGACTACGCCGCGCGAATACCGAATGACGTTACGTTTACGAAGCGATTTAGCGATCTCCGATACGGAAGCGCGCCGAGTCCCTAACATGAGGGAAAGCAACTCATGGGTAATCGGCAACGAATCAACGGCGGCTCGTGTCCGCACCATGAGCAGCCACCGGCACAGCCGCTGCTCCGCGCTATGAAGGCGGTTACACGCCGCGATTTGCGCCAGTGAGGCAAACCGTGCGCCGGCGTATCGCATGATTCGCCGCAGAAGCGTCGCGTTGTCGCGCGAAAGGCGCTCAAAATCGGTTCGCCTGATGCGCATCGCCGTGCCCGCTACCTGAACCACGGTATGTGCTGCGCCATACTCAATGCCGAAGACGCCGGGCAGCCCGAGCATGCCCTCGCGCCCGACGATTGCGACCTCGACGGATTCCCCTTCGGTACTGGCGACGATTTGGGAGTGAACACCGCTCTCGGGAAACCACAGATATTCGACTCGCGACTCCGGCAAGATGACGTCGTCGTGCAAGCGTAACTCAACGCGCTGAAAAGCCGGTTGCCAATGTTTCCAATCCTGGGGCGGCAGCGATGCGAGAAGCGCATTGCCGGCCCATGTAACCATGGACCCCAATTACGTCTTTGGCACCATAAGGTCCGTTGTCATACGCTCGGAAGCGGCCCAGGCGGCGCCCGTGCACATAAACGCGATAAACATGAACAAGCCGCCGGCGATCCACATCACCGCGCCGGCATTTTGTTGATCTGCCAGAGCAAACCCAGGCGAGAGTGTTTGCGCGTAATGCGGATACATGACGCCGCGTGAGGCATAGATGGCCAAACCCAAGAATGCGCCTTGCGGGATCGTCAAAAACACGTAGAGCATTCGCGCGGGAAATGGTACTGCCCGCGGAACGAATCCGATCTGGACGATCGCTCCCCAGAACAAAAAGGCAGCGGTCAGGAAAAGCACGTGCTCGAGCACGTGCACCGGCGGCGATTCTAACGCAGTTTGGTACAACGGCGAAAAGTGCGCCGCCCACAACACGGCCACAAAGACGATCCAACCTGTGAGCGGCGCAAACAGCGCCTGTCCGAAGCCGCTATGCGCAAACGAGGTGACCCGGCGCGCGAGCCGGGCGGGTGGAACGGCAACCAGCAACAGCAGGGGCGCCCCGAGCAATAGTAGCGGTGGTCCCACGAGCGTTAACGCAATGTGCTGGACCATGTGCATGGAGAAACGCCGATCCGCAAGTACGTCCAACGGCGGCGATAGCGCGGCCGCAATAATAAGGGTACCGGCGCAAAACGCCGCTACACGCCACGGGGAAAAGGAACGATCGGGAAAGCGGAGGCGGTATAAGCGCACTGCGTACAGATATGTGCCGATTGCAAGCACGGCGAGCAATGCCGTGATCATCCGATCGGCTCCTCCTCGTATCCGCCTTCCGGTGTACGCGTAAGGCGCACGCGCTCGCTTTCATGCACGCCGCCTCGCTTCTTCAATTCGGCAGCCAAACTATAGCTGATCCAGAATGCAATGACCGGTCCCGCAATGCTGAAGATCCGATATCCCAGCACCATGTCGTTGATGGGCAGGTGCAGATAGCGCGCCTGAACGTCGTCACTGCCGGCCAAAAACAGCGCAAGCATAAAAACGAACGCAGCGACACCGAAACCGGTTCTCGCCGGAACGTCGCGCGGCCGGTTCAAAAGGTGATGCGCACCTGTATCACCCCGGAGCTTCGCTTCGGCAAACGGATACACCAGCAGCGCAAGCATTACGACTCCGGGCAAAAGCACGCCGGCCCAAAACGGCGAGGGGATCATGTGGCCGAACAGATGAATGGCCCAATGCGGCTCGATGCGCAGCGCGCCTTCCAGCCACCCGATGTACCAATCGGGCTGCGCCGGCGAGATCGCGCGCCACGTTTGGTAGGGGCCCCAAAGCCACACCGGATTGATTTGAACGAACGCGCCGAGCGCGCAGCACATCGCGATGACGCCCATCTGCAGCGCCAGCGACTTCACCGTGTACGTAGGAAAGAGCGGCGATCCCACGACGTTTTCCTCGGTTCGGCGCGGGCCGGGAAATTGCGTATGCTTTTGACGCCACAGGATCATCAAGTGTACGGTGATGCCCAGCGTAATGAGCGCCGGCATGATAAACACGTGCAAGACGAAAAGCCGTTGAATGAGTATCTCGGGCGGCCACACGCCGCCCGTCAAAAAAAACATGGCCCAGGTGCCGATGAACGGCACGGACTGCAGAATCGAATCGGCAATCCTCAGGCCGATTCCGCTGAGCAAATCGTCCGGCATGGAGTAGCCGGTGAATCCTTCGAACATCGCCGCGAACAGCAGCAGCACGCCGATAATCCAGTTCAACTCGCGCGGGTTGCGGAACGCCGCGGTAAAGAAGATACGCCCCATGTGCACGACGATACCGGCAACAAAAATGTTCGCCGCCCAATGGTGGATTTGACGAATCAGCAGACCGGCGTTCACCGCGAACGAGATGTGCAGCACCGAGTCGTAGGCTTGGCTCATGCGATCGCCGCGCAAAAACGTATACGGGCCGTCATAAACGACGTTGGTATGCGCGGGTACGAACCATAGCGCGAGAAACGTACCTGTTGCCAGAAGCACAATGAATGCGTAGATGTTGATCTCGCCCAGCATAAACGACCAGTGGTCCGGAAATGCTTTTTTCAGGGCATGATGCAGAAACCTCGCCGTACCGAACCGGTCATCTGCCCAGAGCAGCAGGCGTTGAATCATCGCTCTTCCCAGAATCCCGGGCCCACCGGAGAAGGAAAGTCGCCTGCAGCCTCTACAAAGCCGTCGGACGATATTTGCAGCGGTAAGCGCGGCAATGCGTGATCCGCCGGTCCGTCGATCACCTGCGCATCGTTGGCTGCATCGAACGCGGATTGATGGCACGGACAGACCAGGCGCTGATCCGCTGCGCGATACAGCGCCACCGGACAGCCCGCATGCGTGCACATTTTCGAATACGCAATCAATCCGCCAAGCGTATTCTTTCCGACGCCGTCCGGCAAACGGAGCAGCACCGTCATGGACTGGGAATCACCGATGCTGCCCTCCGGAAACACCGTGATGATGCCGTCGACGTTGAGATCGTCTTCCTTCACGAGCGCCCCGTCCGCGCGTTGCAGCCGTACGCCGCGTTTCCAACGTGTGTGAAACAGCGTATCGTCGGGCTGCGGACCCAGCGAACCGACGGGAAACAGCGCAGCCAGCCCGAGAATCCCGGCGGCGCCGTAAAGCAGGCGCACGAGCCACCGGCGCCGTGTGAGCTCGGCCATGCCGTGCTCGTACGCCTCCACCATCTGCTCGCGCTCTTCTTCCGGCTGCGGATACGTATCGCGAAGATCCACGACTTGCTCGTACGGAAGAACCCATCGGGCCCAACCAAGCGCGGCGATCAACAAACCTGCGAAGGCCGCACACAGGCCCAACCCTTGCCATTGAATGGCGGCTTGCTTGGCATACGCGATCATGAACGCCACGCCGCCGATCATTGAAAGAATCAGCCCCGCCGCAACGGCACGCTCCCGGATAGCAGCCTGGTTCGTCATCGAATCCAATAGATCGTTGAGTAAATTCCTAGCCACATCACTGTGACGAAGTGCCAATAGTAGCTTATCGCCTCGGCACCGCCGTGGTCGTCGGCACGGAATGCGGGTGAGTGCAGCGCCAGGTACAAACCAGCCATCAGAATTACGCCGGCGATGACGTGGAGCAGGTGAAACCCCGTCATCGTAAGGTAAACCCCGGCGTAGGCGCCGGTATTGAACCGAAAATGCTGCTTGGAATAGCCGTCCATCGCGATGACGATATATCCCATGCCCCCCAGAATCGCTGCGTAGAGCCACGCGTAGGCCGCGCGGAAATCCCGCTTGCGCAGGGTGCGCAGCAATGGAAACATCGTTGCGCTGCTGCAAAGCAAGAAGAACGTTCCGAGCGAGGGACCCACGACGTCAACGTGCGCGGCGTACGGGGGCGGCCACACCAAACTGCGGGCTTTCAAGTTGAAGTACGTCGCGAACAGCGCCGAAAAGAACATCGTTTCGGATGCGATGAAGATGACCGTCCCCAGAACGACGGGGTGGGTCCGGTACGATAACGGCAGTTCCTGACGCGCCAAAGCCCTCGAAGCGCTCCTTCCAGCGACCTTGGCCGGTTTGTACCCCGGCCACTGGTTTTTTACCGGACAGTCACGGGGTAAGTAGCGTTAAGAATGCCGATTTTGCATCCTGCAAGCCTCCAAGGGATGGACCTTCGCGGCGTTTGGTATATCTTTTTCGGCGCCGGAATGTTCGTCGCCGTGATTGTATACGGGCTCATCTTCTTTTCGCTATTCAAATGGCGCAGGCGCACGGCCGCCGCGGGCACCGTGGCCGCCAGCCAGTTTCATACCAATGCCGGAATTGAGATAACCGGCGTCGTCATTCCAATCATCATCGTCATCGGATTGTTCTATGTCACCTATATCCGGGAGGATGTTGTCGATTTTTTACGCCCCAACCCATACGCGGTCGTAGACGTCACCGCGTACCGATGGTCCTGGGAGTTTCGCTATCCCGGGCACTCGATCGTGACGAACGGTAACCCGAATTTGAGCACCACGCCCGTCATGGTGATTCCGGTCGGGAAGATGACGCAGATCAATCTGTACTCCTCGGACGTGGTGCATGCGTGGTGGGTGCCGGAGTTTCTGTTCAAACGTGACGCCACGCCGGGATACACCATACACTTCGACGTGACGCCGACGCGCACGGGCAGCTTTTTGGGCGAGTGCGTTGAGTTTTGCGGGCTCGATCACGCACTGATGCGATTCACGGTAAAGGTCGTTCCCGTGGCGCAATACGATCGCTGGCTGACCAGCGGAGGCACGGCACCGGTATGATGCATTGGCTGACCTCGACCAATCACAAGTCGATCGGTATCCTGTACATCCTCACGACGTTCTTTTTCTTCATTGTTGCGGGAATTCTCTCGCTGCTCATTCGTCTGCAGCTGGCGCACCCGGACAACACCGTGCTAACCCCGCATGCCTATAACGAAGTGTTTACGCTGCACGGTACCGCAATGATCTTTTTGGTCGTCGCACCGTTTGCGTTCGGTCTGGCGAATTACTTGGTTCCCCTGCAGATCGGCGCGCCCGACATGGCGTTTCCACGGTTAAATCTGCTCAGCGTCATGCTCTTTATCATCAGCGGTTTCACCATTTTCGCCGGGGTGTTCGCGCAAGGCGGCGCGGCCGCTGCGGGCTGGACGGGATACGCACCGCTGTCCGAGTGGCAGATCGGCACGGGCGCCGGACAAGATCTGTGGATCATCGGACTGATCCTCAACGCGATGGCCACGATCATGGTCGCTATTAATTTCGTCACGACCATTTTGCTCTATCGCGCTCCCGGAATGACGATGTGGCGCATGCCGATCTTCACGTGGGAGATCCTGGCAACCGCGCTGCTCATTCTGATGGCCTTCCCGTCGCTGACCGCAGTGCTTTTCGAGCTGCTGCTCTCCCGTCATTACTGCGCGCATTTTTTCGATCCCCAGTATGGCGGCGATCCGATCTTGTACCAGCACCTGTTTTGGTTTTTCGGGCATCCGGAAGTCTACGTGATGATCCTTCCGTACTTCGGCGTCATCACCGAAGTCGTATCCGTGTTTTCCGGTAAGCCGGTGTTCGGATATGTCGGCCTAGTCTTATCTGCCTTTGCCATCGCCGGATTGTCGATGGGCGTCTGGGCGCATCACATGTTTACGACCGGCGTGGTCGCGAACGGCTTTTTCTCCGGGATGTCGTTTCTTATCGCCGTACCGACCGGCGTGAAGTTCTGGAATTGGATCGGTACGATGTGGCGCGGAAATATCCGGCTTACCACGTCCATGCTCTTCGCGGTCGGTTTTCTTTTGAATTTTCTGGTCGGCGGCGTAACGGGTGTGATGGTCGCCTCACCGCCGATAGACTATCACGCTGAAGATACGTATTTCATCGTGTCGCATTTTCACTACACGCTCGGAGGCGGATCGCTTTTTGCGATTTTTGCAGCTGTGTACTTCTGGTTCCCGAAGATGTTCGGCACAAGACTGAACGAGACGCTCGGGAAGCTGAATTTCTGGCTGATGTTCGTCGGCTTCAACCTCACGTTCTTCCCAATGTATTTTATGGGAATCGAGGGCATGCCGCGGCGCGTGTTCACCTATCCCGCTATCGCGGATCTTCCTTGGCTAAATTTGCTTGCCTCCGCCGGCGCCGGGATTATGGCGCTGGCAGCAATCGTTTTCGTTGTAAACGTCATCGTGTCCAAGCTCGCGCAAGAGCCCGCAGCCGACGATCCCTGGGACGCGTTCACGCTTGAGTGGGGAACCAGCTCGCCGCCGCCGGAGTTCAATTTTCACGCGCTTCCGCCCATCCGTTCGGAACGTCCGGTTTGGGATTTGCATCATCCCGAGCTGGCGCAGCAACGCTAGATGAAAACCTTCGTCGGATTGTTCGCGAGCTCCGCACTCTTCGGTGCTTCAATCTCGATCATCTATTGGTTTTCCTCGCGCGAGTACGCGGGAACGCTGCTGCTGGGGTTCATGTTCTGCGGCCTGTCGTTCGCCGCCGGCTATGCGCGCGTCGCGGAACGGCACGCCGACCTGGCGGGCGACGATCCGCAGCGCCGCCATTCGGAGACTGCGGGCGAGGACGTCGGGATCGTTTCAAAGGAGAGCGCCTGGCCAACGGCCCTTGCCTTCAGCATCCTGATCTTCTTCATCGGCTTGGTATGGTCGGATTTTTTGCTTATTGCGGGACTCGTCGCGATGCTTCTTTGTCTGTGGCGCCTGGGTGCAGAGAGCGCTCGTGTTGGGCATCGGACGGTGCTCAC
Source organism: Vulcanimicrobiaceae bacterium (assembly GCA_035656615.1). GTDB lineage: Bacteria > Vulcanimicrobiota > Vulcanimicrobiia > Vulcanimicrobiales > Vulcanimicrobiaceae > DASRSF01. The sequence goes on from DASRSF010000087.1 coordinate 6,920, forward strand.
GCAGGATGGGCCGAACGAAGTCGAATAGCGGCGGTATGGTGATTCTGGGTATTGAGACCTCGTGTGACGATACCGCTACCGCGATCGTCAAGGACGGACGGCGCGTTCTTTCGAGCGTTTCCACCAACCAAGACGCGTTTCACGCGAAATACGGCGGTATCGTACCGGAGATCGCCGGCCGTCAGCATGTCGCACTCTTGTCCGCCGCCATTGAAGACGCCGTGAGCCGCGCCGGCCTGGAGCTGGACGCCCTCGACGGCATCGCGGTGACGCGTGGACCCGGGCTCATCGGAAGCTTGGTCGTCGGCGTTGCCGCAGCCAAGGCGCTCGCCTTTGCGCTACAGAAACCGCTGTTCGGCATAAACCATTTGCACGGCCATATCTTTGCGGCGTTTCTCGACCGTGACGATCCCCCGCATTATCCGTTCTTGGCATTGCTGGTCTCCGGCGGACATTCGCAACTCGTAGACGTGCGAAGCCCGCTCGACATGCGCGTTATCGGTCGCACGCGCGACGATGCAGCAGGCGAAGCGTATGACAAAACGGCGCGAATGCTCGGCCTGGGCTTTCCGGGCGGTCCGGCCCTGGACAACCTCGCGCGCGAAGGCGATCCGCATGCAATTGCTTTTCCGCGCCACCGCGCGGACACCGGGTCGCTCGACCTCTCATTCTCCGGCCTAAAAACAGCCGTACGATATTTTCTGGAATCGCCCCCCGGGCGCCAGGCCTCGCCCGCCGACGTTGCCGCTTCGTTTCAATCGGCCGTGGTCGACGTGCTGATGCAACGCATGCGAACCGCCTTCGAACAGCGTGAGTACAATGCGGTGATTCTCTCCGGCGGCGTGGCCGCCAATTCTGCGTTGCAAGACGCCTTCCGAAGCTGGAGCAGCCAGGCCGGAGTGCCTGCCTACATTCCGCCTCCCAAGTATTGCACCGACAATGCCGCAATGATCGCCTCTGCCGCATTTTTTCAGCGCGAAGCGGCGCAAAGCGAACCACGCACGCTCACCGCCGATCCAAACCTGCCGTTCGAACTGCCGGCTGCATGACGAGGTTCTACGCTAGACTGTTGCTGGTCACTATTGTTCTACTGGCGGGCTGTTCGCGCCCGGGCGGTGGTTCATTCAGTAACGCCTCGCAGCTTTCAATCGCTCAGCAACGTGAACCCAGCTCGCTCAATCCCGCACTTGAAAATGGGCAGTCGTCCACGGAGTGGGGATTTCTGCTTTTTTCGTACTTGGTAAAGTATGACGATCGCGGCAAACTCATCGGCGACGTAGCAAGCGCCGTGCCCTCGCCGCAAAACGGCGGCATCAGCAACGACGGCCGCACCATCGTTTACCACCTGCGAAAAGACGTGCGCTTCGCGGACGGCACGCCGCTTACGGCACGCGATTGCCTCTGGTCGATCAACGCGATCAATAATCCCGCGAACAACGTGCAGTCGCGCTATGGATACGATCGCATCGCTTCGGCTCAGGCACGCGACGCTTACACACTGGTGCTTCATCTAAAGGAGCCCTTCGCACCGCTGCTCACGCTGGTGCTTGCGCCGCAAGGCTTCCCCATCTTGCCGGCTCATCTGCTATCGCGTTACCCGGACTTCAATCACCTGGATTTCGGTTCCAAGCCGTTGGGCTCGGGCCCCTACGTCGTCGACCGGTGGATTCGCGGCGACCGCGTCATCATGCATGCGAACCAATATTACTTCAAAGGCCGTCCCAAGATTGCGCGGCTAACGATTCGTTTCGTTCCGGATCCGCAAACCGCCGCGAACCTCTTGCAAACGCATGAAGTGCAAGCGTATTTCAACGAACAGGACTATTCGCAGTACCCGCTGCTCAAGCGCATTCCCGGATATCGCGTTCTCAGCACGCCTGTTTCGGGCGTCGGCGCGCTGATTTTCAACACGCAGGGCGCTCTGCGCGATGCCTGGCTGCGGCACGCGGTCGCGCAAGCAATCGATAACGAAAACGTCATTCGCAAGGCGTATCGAGGAGCGGTGAGCGCGCACCATCCCGGCGCCGGATTGTTTTTTTGGGCCTACGATCCAACGGCGTACCCCGACGTTCCGTACCAACCCGCGTACGCGCGAGGGGTCTTGGCACGCCGCGGACTGGACTTGCAACTCATCATTCAAGCGGCGACGCCCGGTGATGCGATTGTTGCAAACACCATTGTGCAGTACGAGCGCGCGGCGGGCGTTCACACCACGATCAAACAATTCAACATCACGCAGTTCGTCGCGCCCGCCGCGCAAGGCGGCCCGGTCTACGGGGGGAAATTCGACATCGCCCTGTATTCTTTCGTGAACGGCGATGATCCGGATACCACCGATCAGTTTGCCTGCGCCAACATTCCGCCGCACGGATACAACAAGTCGCGAATATGCGATCCCGCTATCGACTCGCTCTTGCGCGAGGGGCGCTCGACGTACGACCTGAGCAAACGCAAGGCGATCTACCGCCGGCTGCAAACGCTCCTGTATCGCGAACTGCCGATCGTGCTCACCTATCAGCGCCGCGAGGTGGACGTCTTTACCACGCGGCTTCGCGGCGAAGATGCGTCCACCGACGGCGCTTTTTGGAATGTCGGCGCCTGGTCGCTGTAACTCTTACGTATCGAACGCTTGAATAGCGGCCTGCAGTTGCTCGAGGGCCTTGGCCACTTCGTCCGGATGCGTTGAGCCCGATGTAACTTTGGCTTCCACCGAGTCGCGCGGCGAGGGCCAACTAAGCGGTACGCATTCGTTTTCGTATGCGAGAATCTGCTCGCCGACCTGCGTGTGCGCCGCGCGCGCGGATGTGCCGCTTTTGATAAGCCGGTCCGCAACGTCGGTCCCGACCGTATATTCCTCGCCGCACATGGCGAGCATCGCGTGGGTGTTGAATTGCACGTGGCTCAGCACACTGCAGAAGGCGTCCAGCGCAGGCAATGCCGACTCGACTACGCCGATAACGCCGGCCTTCGTGATTTGCAAGTCGCGATGGTATGAAAGCGCCAATCCTTTGACGCTCGCAAGAGCGCCCGCAAAGCGGCCCGCCGCTTCGGCCGCGTATGCACGCACGAGTTCAAGCGGATCGGGATTACGCTTCTGCGGCATCAAACTCGAGCCGGTGGATGCGCCGTCGTCCAGCCGCGCGAACGCGAACTGCGGCGTACACCACATAATGAGTTCTTCACAAACACGCGAAGCGTTGATCAACGCCCGGACGCACGCGTGCGCCGTGTCCAATGCCGCATCGCGGTTGCCGATCGCGTCCATTGCATTGCGTGAGGGTGCCGTAAAGCCGAGCTGCGCACAGGCTGCGGAACGATCCAACGGCAAGGTCGAACCTGCCACGGCACCTGAACCGAGCGGGCACGACTCCAGCGCATCGGCGCGCGCCCGCTCGAACCGTCGCGCGTCGCGGACAAAGGGTTCCGCGGCCGCCGCCAGCCAGAACGCAAGCAAAATGGGCTGCGCCGGCTGCCAGTGCGTGAATGCGTCCAGGATCGCCTCTTCATCGTGGTGCTTTTGCGCCCGAGCCAGCAAGTGTGAAGCGATTCGCAGACTCAGTGCCTTGGCTTTCTGTGCGCGGTCGGCGCAATACAGCAGGAGCGTCGTCGCCACCTGATCGTTGCGGCTGCGTCCCGCGTGCAGCATCTCGCCGGCTCGCGGCGCAAGTGCGCGTACGCGCTCATCGATTG
>DASRSF010000088.1:0-10950 GCA_035656615.1 Vulcanimicrobiaceae bacterium
CGCGGCAACTAGCCGATTTGGCCGACCTTTACGTCAACGATGCTTTCGGAACCGCGCACCGCGCTCACGCCTCGACCGAAGGCGTAACACATCTGTTACCAAGTTATGCGGGCTTTTTGATGGAGGCAGAGATCGACGCGCTTTCAAAGCTGGTGGATAATCCGCAGCAGCCCTATGTTTGCGTGATCGGCGGGGCAAAAGTCAAAGACAAAGTCGGCGTCTTCACCAAGCTCATGGAAAAGGTCCGTGCGTTTTGCGTAGGCGGCGGTATGGCGAATACATTTCTGGCGGCTAAAGGGATCGACGTGGGACGCTCGCTGCGCGACGACGATCTCCAGCCGGCTGCATCGATTTTGGAAATGGCTCGCCCGCGAGATGTCTCAATTTTGCTTCCAATCGATGCCGTCGTCTCCACGTCGTTCGATAATGACGCGGGTGCGCACGTCGTCGATTTGCCGCAGGTCGGCGAACACATGATCCTGGACATTGGTCCGAAAACTGCGCAGCAATACGCGACCGTCATTGAAACGGCGCGCACCGTGGTGTTCAACGGGCCGATGGGCGTGTACGAAAAACCCCCGTACCGCGAAGGGACGCGCGCGATCGGCGAGGCGATGAAGAAAGCTACGCAAGCCGGAGCGGTCACCGTCGTCGGCGGCGGCGACGCTGCCGCGGCGGCCGAAGAACTCGGCTTTGCCGAATACGTAACGCACGTGAGCACGGGAGGCGGAGCAACGCTCGAATTTTTGGAAGGCAAAGACTTGCCGGGGATCCGTGCCTTGGAACTTGCTGCGGGACACGCGCCGAAGGAACACGCCGAGTGAGACGGCGCATCTGCGCCGGCAATTGGAAGATGTTCAAAACCGCGAGCGAGGCAAGGGCGTACGTCGATCGCTTCGCCGATCTTCTCCCCACGATACCCTCAAGCGTCGAAACGATTCTCTGTCCGCCGTTCACCGCGCTGCCCGCAGCATGTGAGGCTTCGCGCGGCCGCATACCTATCGGTGCCCAGAATATGCATTGGGAGAACAGCGGCCCGTATACCGGCGAGATATCGGCGCCGATGCTGCTGGAGCTCGGCGTACAATTCGTTATCTTGGGACACTCCGAGCGGCGGCAGCATTTCGGTGAGACCGATGAAATGGTACGGCGCAAAACCGCCGCCGCGCTGCAATCGGGACTGCAGCCTATCGTCGCCGTCGGTGAGCCGCTGGACGTGCGTGAACGCGGAGATGCTGCGCAGTATGTTACATCGCAAGTGCGTGCAGCGCTGGAGGGCTTGCCGAATACGGCATTTACGGATTTGGTGCTGGCGTACGAACCGATTTGGGCAATCGGCACGGGACGCAACTGTGATCCCTCCGACGCCAATGAGATGATGCAATCGATCCGCTCTTGCATGCCGCAGCTGCGAAACGTGCCCCTGCTCTACGGCGGAAGCGTCAAAGCGGAAAACATCGCGGCGTACGCGCGGACGAGCGATATCGACGGAGCGCTTGTGGGAGGCGCCTCGCTGGATCCCGATGGCTTTGCCCGCTTGGCGGCTGCGTTATGAAGTATCGCCCCGTCGTGCTCGCCGTTTTGGACGGATGGGGATGCAGCGATCGTACACACGGAAATGCAATCGCCGCTGCTAATCCGCCGCACTGGAACGCATTTTTCGAACGTTATCCCTGGACGATGCTTTCAGCCAGCGGCGAGGATGTCGGGCTGCCCAAAGGCATCATGGGCAACAGTGAAGTCGGACACATGAATATGGGCAGCGGCCGCGTGGTTCCGCAGGGCGTGGTCATCATCGATGCCGACATTGCTTCCGGCGCGTTTGCAAAGAACGCTACGCTCAACATGTGCATCGAGCACGTAAAACGCACCGGCGGAACGCTGCACTTCATGGGGCTCGTGTCGGACGGAAAAGTTCACAGTTCGCTGGATCACCTTTTTGAATTACTGACGTGTACGCATAGAGCCGGAGCTCCGTGCGCGGTGCACGCGTTTTTAGACGGGCGCGATACGCCGCCCCGATCCGCGCAGGGATACTTGCGCGCGCTCCAGGAGCATCTGGCGGCAATTGCCGAGCCTGATGCGATACGAACGGTGATTGGCCGCTACTACGCGATGGATCGCGACAAGCGCTGGGAGCGCACCGAAGTCGCGTACAACGCCATTGCGCGGGGGCAAGCCCCCTTTCAAGCGCCTTCGGCACTTGCGGCGCTCGCACAGGCGTATGAACGCGCCGAGAATGACGAGTTCGTTCAGCCCACGATCGTCGGCGAGGTGCGACCGGTACGTGATGGAGATGCTTGCATCTTCTTTAACTTCCGGCCGGACCGCGCACGTCAAATGACGCTTGCGTTTACGCCTGCGGCACATGCCCGCGGCGAGGGCGACGTGCCGTTCGCAACGGAGCAGTATAGGGATTTCGTCTTCGCGACGATGACGAAATACGACGAAACGTTTCCGAACCCGGTGCTGTTCGGTCCGCGGCCACAGTATGATACGTTCGGCGAGGTCGTCTCGCGCGAGGGCCTCAAACAGCTTCGGCTAGCCGAAACCGAAAAATACGCGCATGTTACGTACTTCTTTAACGGCGGCCGCGAAGATGTCTTTGCGGGTGAGGACCGCAAACTTATCCCTTCGGATCGTACGGTAGCGACGTACGACCTCGCACCGGCGATGCGCGCCAACGAGATTACGGACTACGCGATTTCGGTGATAAAAGCGGGCACGTACGATGTCATCATCATGAATTACGCCAATGCCGACATGGTGGGGCATACCGGCAAGTGGGAACCGACGATTGAAAGCATACGGGTGCTCGATGCCGCGCTGGAGCGGCTTGCCGATGCCGTGCGGCGTGCCGGCGGACTGCTCGTCGTCACCGCCGATCACGGAAACGCCGAGGACAAAATCGATGCCCAGGGCAATCCGCTCACCGCGCATACGACCAACCCCGTGCCGTTGCTCTTGATTGCCGACGGAATCCACGGAACGCTGCGAACCGGTAGGCTCGGCGACATCGCGCCCACGCTGCTGCGCATTATGGACTTGCCGGTTCCCGACAAAATGACGGGCGAAAATCTTTTCACCGGCGTACTCGCCGCACCGTGAAGCACCTTGGAACGATCGACGTAGCGATCGTCCTGGGCAGCGGCCTCTCCGACCTGTTTGGCGAACGCGCCGCCTTCACGCGCATCAGTTACGAGGAACTTGCGCTCCCCTTCGCGCGTCTTGCCGGCCACACGGGCGAGGTGCTCGTAACGACATGGCACGGCAAGCGCGTAGTAATGTTCGCCGGACGCGCACATGCGTATCAGGGGTTCAATGCGCGTGAGATAACGCGTAATATCGACATTGCGGCCGAAAGCGGAGCGCGTACCGTACTTCTGACGAATGCTGCGGGCGCGTTGAACGAAACGTTCAAACCCGGCGATTTGATGATCATCGCCGATCATATCAACCTCAGCGGCCTAAACCCGATCATCGGAAGCGGACTAGCCGATCCATTCATCAATATGGCGGATGCCTATTCACCGCGCCTGCGCCGCCTGGCAGCCGAAATCGACCCGCAGCTCCACGAAGGCGTTTATGCCGGAATGCTCGGCCCGACATACGAAACGGCGGCGGAAGCCCGTTATCTACGCACGATCGGCGCAGATGCGGTCGGCATGTCAACCGTCCTGGAAACAATCGCCGCGCGCGCTCACGGCCTCGAAGTATTCGGCATCAGCCTCATCACCAACGTCGTCGCGGCACCCCAAACTTCCCACACCGACGTCACGACCGCCGCAACCCACGCCGCTCCACGCCTGGCGACCCTTCTAGACGCGCTAATCGCGCAGTTCTAAAGGGCCACCTCATGGCTGACGCGGCTTCTTTTGAAATTCTATAACGACCAGATCTGCGGCTGACGGCTTCCAATGATCGCAACCCAAACCGTCTCCTGGCGCGGCGGTGAAATCACCATCGCGATAAAACGCATTACATGTTCCGATGACGCGAAAAGGTATCGCAGACGAACGACTCCCAGCGATAGCCGCGTGTGGTGCCCAATTGGCGCACGCCGCCGATTCATCAGTGCAAGCGCTATTTGGACAAGATTGATTTAAACGACCTTTGACCGGAAGAAAAAAAATTAATTGCAACTGCTTCGTCATAACCCATATACCCTGGTACTACTGCTGCGATTCCGTGCTTACTCCAGGCGGTAGCTGCCGCTTGCGTCTATTGTTAAATCCCGGTTGCCGATTTTGATGCTGCGAATGTGGTGATCCCAGAATGTGAGCACGCGAATGAGCAGTGGGCGCACGCCGTCGATGAGGCGGCGGGCTCGCTTTGAGACCGATGCCGCGTCGCGCACCCACTTGGGATGTTCCCGGGGCAGTGGAGGTGTTTCGAGCTCGTCGTCTGCAGCGTATGGGGCAACGGCTTGCGGGCCGCTCAGCGGATCAATCTGCGCCATTGATATGGTTTCGTAATTTTCGCAAGGCGGCTTGGTGTAATTGCGAGGCGCGTTGCGGCGAGATCTTTAACGATCGGCTGATCTGGTGCAGCGACTGCCCGGTGAAATAGTGCGAGTGTACGACGTAGCGTTGGCGCGCCGCAAGGCTTTGCATTGCAGCGTGCACGGTTTGCTGCTCGCTAAGTTGGATTACAATCGAGACCGGATCAGTGCTCCAGTCTTCGGTGAACGATTCCCCCGTAGGAAGCGCGTTGTCAAGCGAAAGGGGCGCCTGGCGGTACGCATGTACGGTGGCTCGACGAAGTGCCGGCCGGCGCGACTCCATCTCTTGAACCGACGGCAGAGCTCCCAATTGCGTCGCTAAATCGTAGCGCTCCCGTTCAGCCTCGCGAATTTCCCGCCGCACCCGTTCCGATACGGGATCCATGCGGCGAACGCCGTTGAGCATTGCCCCGGCAATGATGCGCGACGCATAACGTTCGAGCGAGGGCCCTCGCTCGCCGTCGAATGTATCGACGGCACGGATGAGACCCACGCAGCCTTCACCTATCAAATCGTCAAGGTCGCTGCCGGGGACCATGCGTCGCACCCGGCGCGCGATGCTCTTCACGAGCGGAAATAGTGCGCGAACTTGTGACTCGCGCACACTATCGGATTCATCCATCGCCGCGCTCGAATCCCCGGGCTAGCGCTTGCGCGAATGCTTGGGCCCCCAGATCACCGTATGGGCCGAACGCTTCTTCAAGCGGCCGCAAAATCGGCTGGAGCAGCAGCGCCTCGAACTGGGCGCGTACATTTTGTGCTTGCATGTTACGAACGGCTCAAGTTATCGGCAATACGCATCATTTCGTCGGCAGCCTGAACGCCTTTCGCGTTCGCCTCGTACGCGCGTTGCGCCGCAAGGATCTCCATCATCGCCTCCACGATGGTAACGTTGGATTGTTCAAGCGATCCAAATGCAAGGGACGGGCCATGCGGTGTACCGGGCGCAACGAAGTGCGGTTTTCCCGATGACGGCGTGGCGTAAAACAGCGTTCCGCCGCTGGACTCGAGGGCATCGGGCGCGGCGAATTGCGCCAAGCGAATGTGGCCGCACGTTTTCGACGAACCGCCGGCTTGTACGGTAACGGTGCCGTCATCGCGCACAGTTACGCCGGTTGCTCCCGATGGAATTCGCACACCGTCCAACCTCCAGCCTTGCGCATTGCGAAGTGTTCCGTCGGACGAGCGGGAGAATTCGCCATTTCGTGTATACGCGCGCCGGCCGCGTGAATCGTGCACGGCGAAGAATCCGGGCCCGTCGATCGCTACGTCAAAAGGACCCCCGCTATGAACAAGCCGGCCTTGATTAAAGAACGTGCGCACCGCTGCGCTCTGCGTACCGAGCGTTCCGCCCGGCCCTGCAATATCGGTAAATGAGGCAAAGGCGCCTTTGAAGCCGGCGACATCTGCGTTCGCGAGGTTTTGCGTGATCACGTCCAAATTTTGCTGCTGCGCCGCCATGCCCGTCGCGGCCGCCCAAAGCGCCCGGTTCATGAATGCACCGTCGCGACTTGCGTTGCGCCGCGTTCTCGCGTCTGGTCTATAGCTGATACAACCTTTTGCGCGGACTCGAAAGAGCGCTGCGCGCTCAAGATATCGATCATCTCACTAATCGAGTCGACGTTCGAAGATTCCGCAAATCCGCTGCGCAGCGTCGAACCTTCGGGCAACGCGATGCGATTGGGTTTGAGGCCGCTGCCTGTAACCTCACCCGAGGCCTCGATACCCCCACCGGAAGGAACGACAATCGGCCCGGAGGTTCCAAGAAGCGATCTGCCGGCGCGATCGACCAGATGGCCGTTACGATCGCGCGTAAAAGATCCACACCGGGTCGAAAACGTTTTTCCGTTTGGCCCCCGGACGCGGAACGTTCCGCGGCCGGCGATCGCGAGGTCGAACGGTCGTCCCGTTTGGCGGAGCGGGCCTTGGGCTCCATCGAGGACCTGCTGCAACCGCACGCCGGAGGCGGTCAGTGAGCCGCGTAGAGTACTGCGGCGGAACCCTTCCGTCGCTGCGTTCGCTAGATTGGCGGCTGCTACATCAAGACGTGTTTGCGCCGCGGACATGGCACTTACGGCCCAGGCAATTCCATCCATGCCCGCATGATAGCGGCGCCCAATGACCGAATTTTGGCGAAAATATGTCCATTCATCGCGTAGTGCTGCAATTGGCGGCCGCAAGCGCGTTCTGCGCGCTCGGTCCGGCGGCATGCGCCGGTACTGCAACATCGCATGCTTCCGGCGATGCTGCTACGGCGCAGGAGCAGCGAGCCGTTGACGGGCTTGCCTTAAAGAAGCGCTATCCGGACATCGTGACGGGCACCGACGTTAAGGGCAGTACACTTATGATCTACGTCGACGTCGATAAGTTGTACTCGATGGATGAAGATAGCGAAAATGCGATGCGCGCGCAACTGCTGAAATCCTGGAAGGGCATCTGGTCCGCCGCCCATCGTGGCGAACACGCTACTGTACGCACAAGCTTGCGTGATTACTACGGAAGCCAAGTACTGTCCGACGCCGCCCGCGTCTAACCAATGTCGACCTCGACATCGCGTTGCCAGACCCGTTGCCGTGGTTCGCGGACCATGTCAGAGGCAAAGCATGCTGCGCGCCGGAGAAGTTCAGGATCCCGGAGCTCCGGTCCCAACAATGCTTTAACGGCGAGCATTTCAAGGTACTCGGGAAGCCCTTCCGGGTATCTGTGCATTAGTTCAAGCGCCAAATCTCTTCGGGCTTCAGGCGTCCACGTGTTGAACCGTCCCGCTGAACCCTCAACCTCATTCACCAGCGCCCGCCATGCATCGGCACGCGTCACGGCTTGGGCAGCGGTTTGTTTTAAAGAACCGAAGCCGCCGTAGTCGTGTGCCCGTTGATCTAATTTTTTACGAAAATACGAAAGAAGCTCTTCTGCCCGCGGTCTGCGGTCTGCGGAATCATACCAACCCCAAAGATCTACTGCCATCGCAAGCTCCGCAGGCGATGGGTTCTTCTCTTCGAGGTACCGATCAATCACAAACGCTTCGTACGGCGTCAGATTACTCAAGGCTCTGGCAACGTCCATTTTGCTCTGAATATACTCCATTCGAAGCAGTGAGGTCAGCCCTGGTACTGCGCCCGCGTATATCGCGAGATGAGATGCTCTAATAAGGCCGGCAACGTCTTCATCCGGTAGGAGCGTCTGCGCTTCGTACAACAGCGTTGAAATAGCGCGTACCGGAAGGTTAACGGGTATGCTGTACCGGGATGCTATCAAGTCCAGTCGACCCGTTTTGTGACAGAGTTCAATCCACGCCGCCTGCGGGTCCATGTTGTCGTAGCGCCGCTCGACTTCGGCGGAACGGCTCGCTGCCGCCACAAGCGGCGGCTCGTGCTCTCCGGAGTGGTTACGGAGACGAGACATGAAGGAATGTGGATCAAACCCGGGGACGTCTCCCAAATAGTGCTTGAAAAACTGATTGTGAGACCAATGCCTGGTGGACATTATCGATTCCACGCTGCGCAGCAATTCCCGGCACTGCGCGCGTGTGAGCCGCATGAGCTGGCGCTCATATGCATGCGGCGACTTCATCGCTGAAGGATCCGCAAACTTCAGCGCAGCCACGAGATCGAAGTCGCGAGCAGGATCCGCGACAATGCCTTCTACGCGATAAAGCAATAGCTCCGAGGATGTATAGCTGTTGGTCGCCCACTCTAGCGCCCGCAGACGGTTTTCATGCGTTTGGAGCGCAGAGGCAGCCGTCGGCGCAACGCCAGGCAACAACGCCCGTCTCCACCACGGCAGGCCGGCTCCGACGATTTCCCGATGATGGTGCAGCCAAAGGCGGTCCAGCTCAGCAAGCACGGCGTCCGCTTCTTGGGCCGAAAGATTTGCGATGAGCCCATCGCCAAACAACCCCGAAGCATAACGGAGCACGGGATAGTCCGCTAACTTATAGTCCTGGAACCACATGAGCCGACTTTACGTAATGCGCGCTCCGGCGGAGCAACATGATGAATTTGCCGCTCGAAACCGTCAAGTTCGGCTTTCTGAATCGCAGGGTACGAGGGAGTACGGTTGTGCATACACAGAGCGTACGCGAAAAGGCTGACGCCGTACTTACTTTTTTATGCTGGAAGAAACCGTTGCTTTACGTATTAGACCATGTCAGGACGCTGCCGGCGCTCACGAGTCCGCCGCCGAAGCCCACCAGCAGGATGCGGTCGCCGTCCCTGATGCGTCCCTCGCGCACAGCGGGAATAAGCGCGAGCGGAATACTGACTGCGGACGTGTTGCCGTATTCTTCTAAGCTCGTAAGCGTGCGCTCTAACGGGTATCCGATGCGCTTGCAAAGCGCTTCTATCATCCGCATGTTCGCGCTATGGGGAATGAACCAGTCGATTTGCGAAAGTTGCAGCTGCGCGCGTTCAAGAATGCGATGAACCGTTTGCGGAATATTTTCGAGAACCCAGCGGTAAACGTCACGGCCGGATTGACGTAGAAACCCGCTGGGATCGATCGTTCCGTTGATGTCGGTCCGCATCGCGGTGCGGTACAGGGCAGGCCCGGCGGAGCCATCGCTACCCGCATCCATTCCCGCAACAAATGCGCGCGCATCGTATTGTAAAAGCATCGCCGCTGCAGCATCACCGAACAGCACGCACGTCGAGCGATCCGTATAATCTATGGAGCGCGTCAAAGCCTCACCGGCTACGACTATAACGGTACGTGCTTGTTCCGAAGCGATCAGCGCCGCACCAAGGTTCATCGCTGAGCAAAATCCGGCGCACGCGGCGCTGATATCGAGTGCGCCCGCGGTCGTGGGGATTCCGAAGTGATTTTGGAGTATGGCCGCGACGCTTGGATAGACATAGTCCGGCGTTGTGGTTGCCAGCAAAATATATTCAATGTCAGACGGGCGCACCGAGGGAGATGCGGCGAATAGGTCTTCGACCGCCCGTATACATAAGTGACTAGTGTATTCGTCCGGCGCGACGCGATGGCGCGTTTGTATTCCAGTACGCTGCACGATCCATTCGTCCGACGTATCGACCATGCGCGACAAATCCGCGTTCGTAATGAGATCGTGCGGAGCGTACATGCCCAGCGCGGAGACGCGAACGGGTGCCGCCAACGGCTTTGCTCCGATCACAAGCGGCCGACGACCTCGGCGGTAAACTGCTCGGTGGTTACTCCGCTTTGTCCGGCCTGCGCCAGCTCGCGCGTTCGCACGCCGGCGCCGAACGTTTGCTCCACGGCGCGCTCAATGCGCGCGGCATTTGCTTCATCGCTTAAACTGTATCGCAACAGCATTGCCGCAGAAAGAATCGCCGCAGTTGGATTAGCGATTCCCTGACCGGCGATATCGGGCGCCGACCCGCTGATGGGTTCGTACAGTCCGAAATTTCCCGCACCCAGACTTGCGCTGGGCAAATTACCGATCGAACCAGTCAAAATCGCCGCTTCATCGGAAAGAATATCGCCAAACATATTCTCCGTGAGGATGACGTCGAAATCGGCAGGCCTTCGCACGAGCTGCATCGCCGCGTTGTCGACCAGCAAATGGCTAAGTTCAACATCGGGAAATTCGCGCGCAACCGTTTCGACGACGCGCCGCCAAAGCCGTGAGGTCTCCAAGATGTTTTGCTTGTCGACCGAAACGAGTTTCTTGCGGCGACCCCGCGCAAGCGTGAACGCCACGCGGGCAATTCTGTCGATTTCAGGTGCACGGTAGACCATCGTGTCTACCGCCTCTTCGACGCCGTCGGCTCCCGTACGCTGCTCTTTAGGTTTGCCGAAATAAATGCCGCCGGTGAGTTCGCGCACGACGACGAGATCCAAACCGCGCACCAGTTCCGGACGAAGGGACGATGCCGATTCCAATCCGCTGAACACGCGCACCGGCCGGATGTTGGCAAACAACTCGAAGCCGCCCCGCAACAGAAAAAGCGCATATTCGGGACGCTCGCGCAACGTTTTGCCTTCATACTCGGGTAAGCCCACCGCGCCGAAGAGAATCGCTTTGCTGCGCCGGCAAAGTTCCATCACCTCATCGGGCAGCGCGCTTGCGCTGCTGCGCAGCGCCGCGCCGCCCACCGGGGCTTCAACACATTCGAGATCGGGGCGGACGGTTTTAAGAACGCGCTCGGCGGCGCGCGTTACTTCAGGCCCGATGCCGTCACCGGGCAATACTGCGATGGTGGCCATGGAGGCCACTAGTACACCGTGATGCGCTCGGTTTCCGTTACTTGCTCCGGTTGCGCGTTTTGCGCCGTCTGCGAATCGGTCTGCTCGATATGTGAGAGCCCGTTGCCGCCGGAGGTGCGCTCCAGCAAGGCAAGGTGCGTCATAAGCAGACTTCGCATCTCCATGCGCGCTTTTTCGGCCGATTCAATGGCGCGCTGATGTTCGCGCCGCGCGTCGGCCGCCGCGTCGGTAAACGAGGCGATCTCCCGCTCAGCCGCCAGACG
>DASRSF010000089.1:0-3310 GCA_035656615.1 Vulcanimicrobiaceae bacterium
GTTTTACGTTAAGAGCGATGCTGAGATGCGCGAGCTCTGGGCCGATCTGCCCGAAGCGTGCGACAACACCGTCGAGATTGCCAAACGTATCGATATTCGCATTCCCGAAAAGGTGTATCACCTTCCGGCCTTCCCGGTCCCGCAAGTGGAACCGTCGCAAGAAAAGAGCCCCGAAGCGTACCTGCGCGAAGTTTGCGAGCTCGGATTGACCGAACGGTATGGAGAGCGAGCCGTCTGCGACTCGGCGCTGCGCGAACGATTCGAGTACGAACTGTCGGTGATCCTCAAGATGGGATTCGCTTCGTACTTTTTGATTGTGTGGGACTTCATTAAATACGCGAAGGATCACGATATACCGGTGGGACCGGGCCGCGGCTCCGCGGTCGGTTCGGTGGTCGCGTACGCACTCAAAATCACCGATCTCGACCCCTTGAAGTACAACTTGCTGTTCGAGCGGTTCTTGAATCCCGACCGCATTTCGATGCCTGATATCGACACGGACTTCTGTGTCGAACGCCGGGATGAAGTCATCCGGTACGTGACGGAAAAATATGGTACGGATCGCGTCGCGCAAATCGTGACGTTCGGTACCATGGCCGCGCGTGCGGCGGTGCGCGATGCCGGACGGGCTCTTGCGGTCCCCCTTCCGGACGTCGATCGCGTTGCCAAGATGATCCCTTCGGGGCCGGGCGGGATGTCAATCGCGCAGGCCGTGGAGCAGATAACCGATTTGAAACGCCTGTACGACGGTTCGCCTGAGATCCGGCGCCTGCTCGATACGGCCAAGGCGATCGAAGGGCTTGCGCGCAACGCCGGTACGCATGCCGCAGGAGTGGTTATTTCACCGGGTCCGCTCATAGAGTATGCCCCGCTCGCCAAGAGCGAGGCCGGCGTCAATACTCAGTACGACATGGTATGGGCCGAACGTATCGGGCTGCTCAAAATGGACTTTCTAGGGCTGCGAAACCTCACGGTCATGAAGAACGCCGTCGATGAAATCCGGCGCACCACCGATCCGGCGTTCGATCTCGCAACGATTCCGGACGACGACGCACGCACCTACGAAATGCTCTCACGCGGTGAGACGATGGGCGTGTTTCAACTGGAATCCGAAGGCATGGTGCGCGTCTGCACCGAGCTGCGGCCCTCGAGTTTCAACGACATCATTGCACTGGTCGCGTTGTACCGGCCGGGACCGATGGACTGGATTCCGCAGTACATCAGTAACAAACACGGCCGCACCAAGCCGACGTATCTGCATCCCAAACTGGAGGCAATTCTTTCGGAGACGTACGGAATTGCGGCATACCAAGAACAAGTCATGCAGATGGCGCGTGACCTTGCGGGCTTTACCATGGGTGAGGCGGACGAGCTGCGCAAAGTCATGGGTAAGAAACAAAAAGAGAAGATTCCGGTGTACCGGCGCAAATTTATCGAAGGCTGCGCGCAACATTCGGGCATCGAGGAAAAACTCGGCGAACAGGTCTTCGCGTTTATTGAGCCGTTTGCCGGGTACGGCTTTAACAAGTCTCATGCGGCCGCATACGGGTGGGTGGCCTATCAAACCGCGTATCTCAAAGCGAATCATCCGCTTCCATACCTTGCGGCGCTCATGTCGTCCGTTCGAAATTCCACCGACAAGCTCGTGGAGTACATCGAGGAAGCCAAGAAGATCGGCATTGCGGTATTGCCGCCGGACATCAATGAATCGCGTATCGACTTCGCTGCCGTGGAAGGGCAGATTCGTTTCGGTCTTTCGGCGATAAAGGGTGTCGGCGAGGGAGCGGTGAGACTAATCCTCGACGCGCGCGAACAGGGTGGTCCATTCCAAGATTTGTTTGACTTCGCTAAGCGCGTCGACTCCAAACAGGTCAACCGGCGCGTCATGGAAGCGCTCATTACATGCGGTGCGATGGACGGTCTGCCCGGTAATCGCGCGCAAAAGCTGCAGGCCCTAGATGCGGCGGTCGAGATAGCGGCCTCCGAGTCGCGCGATGCGCAAACGGGACAGGTCTGGCTGTTCGGCGAGGCGCCGGAGATTCATCAAGCGCTCTCGCCCACGCTTCCCGACGTCCCGGCGCCCACCACAATGCAAGCCCTGCAGTGGGAAAAGGAGACGCTGGGCATATTCGTTTCCGGCCATCCGCTTGCCGATGTCGCGGACGCATTGGCGCGTACCGGTGCCCTTCCAATAAAGGACGTGCGCGGGCGTGAAGACGACGCATTCGTTACGATTGCGGGCATGGTGATATCGGTACGGCGCACGTTGACGAAAACCGGGCAGCAGATCCTCATAGCGCAGCTGGAAGATATGAGCGCAAGTTGCGAGGTCGTCGTTTTTGCGAAGCTGTATCCGAATGTGCAGGCGCTTTTTCAAGCGGATCGCATTCTGATCGTTAAGGGGCGGTTGCGCATGCGCGAGCGTCCGGGCCTGCGTCAAATGCCGGATGAAAAAGATGCTGCGCCGCCCGTGGATCTCTCCGTAATCGTGAGCGAAGTGACCACCTTCGAGCGCCCCGCACGGCGCGCCGCGCCGCCCGGTTGGCACGTGAACGTCAATACGCGCGATCAGATCGACCGCTTGGCGGCTGTGTTGGAAGAATGGCCTGGAACCGTGCCCGTGATGGCCCGAATCGGTGAGCGCAGCCAACGCTTGCCGCGCGGCATCGCCCCGGACTATCGAATGAAATTTGAGCTCGAGCGAATCTTCGGCAACGGGAATGTGCTCGAAGGGCTCCCCGAGTGAGCCCACAGCGGCATGTATAAGCTTGTAGCGTTCGATCTGGACGGCACGCTCCTGGGGGAGGAATTACTGCTGCGCCCACGCGTTTTGAGTGCGATCCAAACGATGCGCGCGCAGGGCATCCAGGGCTGCATCGTCACGGGCAGGATGTACCGTGCCACGCTCCCGTTCGTGCGGCAACTACAGTTCACCGCGCCGGTTGTGTGTTATCAAGGTGCAGCGGTTGTCGATCCCCAAACGGACGAGGTTCTGCAGGACGTTCCGCTCGCGAACCCTCAGGCGCTCGCCGTCGAACGATATGCACGCGAGCGCGGGCTGCACGTACAGCTTTATGCGAACGATCGCTATTATTGTGAGCACTTGAACGAATACGCGCGGCTGTATGCGAAGATCTCGGGAATTGAACCGGTGATCGTACCGTCTTTGGCACAGACCTTCGAAACCTCGGACGCCACCAAAGCGGTGATCATCGCCGAACCACCGGATATTTTAGACGAGTTGCCGCGCGTTACCGAGTTGCTGGGCGGACAGGCATACATCACCCGCAGCATTCCGTATTTTCTGGAA
>DASRSF010000090.1:0-5323 GCA_035656615.1 Vulcanimicrobiaceae bacterium
CATGATGTACCGTTTTGGAGTTTTTAGCCTTGATGACCGCTCGCGGCAGGTGCGCCGCGGTACCGAGCGGTTGCAGCTGCGTTCAAAATGCTTCGAAGCCTTAGCGGTGCTGGTCCGAAGCGCCAGCTCCACCGTCGAGAAACAGCGGCTGCTCGATGCATTGTGGCCCGACCATGATGCCGATGAAGCCTCGCTCACGCAAGTGATCTACGAGCTGCGCAAATCACTCGACGACAGCGGCGGCGAGATGATCGTGACGGTTCCAGGCGTTGGTTACCGGTTCACCCCGCAAGTGCAGGCGCTTCCAGCACATTCGCCGCTCGAACGATATGTCGACTCCGTCGACGCGTACGAGGTGTACGCGAAAGGCAAATTCTTGCTGGAGAAAGGCGGCAAAGCGCACTTCATGCAGGCCCTCGCGCTGTTTGAAAGCGCGGTGCAGCAAACCCCCGGCTACGCGCTGGCTCACCTGGGTTTGGCACAGACCTGGAATGCTCTGGCCTGGGATATCTACGCCGAACCGAAGCTCGCGTACGGTCATTCGCGCGCAGCGGCCTTTCACGCCTTGGAAATGGATCCCAGCCTGCCGGATGCGCATGCGTGTTTAGCTGAAGTGGCGCTGTTTTTTGACCGGGACCGGCGCACCGCTGCGCAATCGGCATGCGCCGCATTAGCGATGAACCCGAGCTTGCATCCGCCGCAGCACACACTCGCTTGGTTACACATCGCGCTCGGCGATCTGGACGAGGCCGCCAAAATTGTCATACGTATGCTCGAAATGTCTCCGGCATCGCTAAATCTTCACGTGACCCTGGCCTTGATTTACCGGTATCGCGGCGAAGCAAAAAAATCCATTTCGCTTCTGCGCGGCCTGCTTGAGATGGAGCCCTCATATATGCCCGCGCATTATTACCTTGGTAATTCGCTGGCTGTTGACGGCGCATTTGACGAAGCGATCCGTGAATTGGAACAGGTCACTTCGTTCGAACCAAGCGTGCAGGCATTGTCTTCACTGGGGTATGTTCTGGGGACCTCCGGAGAGCGCGAACGCGCGGAACATCTCTTGCATGCATTGCAGCGCCAGCGGCAAACGACGTACGTGTCCAGCTATTCCTTGGCACTTGTGCATGTCGGCTTACGGCAGTACGACACCGCGGTGCACGAACTGCGGCGCGCAGCCGATGAGCGGGCCGCGTGGATTCTTCTGCTGGCGGTGGAACCGCGTTTTGGACCGTTACGCGGCCGCAGCGACTTTCAGACGCTGGTGGATGACTTGCAATTGCGCCGGGCGGCCGCGTAGCAACGCTGCTCTCCGGGTACATGCACGCCCATGGAACGCACGACAAACGAGTATGATGCCGACGCAATCGGCGGGCGAGCCGGCGAGCAAGACGACGAGCGGCAATATGAGCAGCCCGATTCGACGGGCACACCCGACGATGACGATGACGATGACGACGACGAAGGTGAGGACGAGGGCGACGGCTCGCCCGGCCTAGCGAACGAATCCGACTTCGGAACGGAGTAACGTTACGGCGCGGCGTCGGGCACTGGAGCACCAAAACCGATGCCCGCCCGCGTAAGCGCAGCGTGCACGCGTTCATTGATCGCGCGGCGCAGCTCGAACTGACGCAAGGGCGCGGTCTTAATCAGCGCGCGTATCACCATGCCGTCGCGGCTGAACGAATCGACCCCGATCCACTCAACCGGTTCAAGCACGACGCCGCGCCAGCGATCCTGGGCGGCGATCTGCTGGATCGCCTGCTGCACGATCTTCATTGCCTGCTCCGCGTCGACGGAGGGATCGATGGAGACGCGATAATCGACGCGCGACCAGTTGCGCGAATGGTTTACCACCGTTGTAACGGAGCTGTGAGGAATCGTTACCAAATTTCCGGCGGTATCGCGGATCTGCGCCATTCGTAGGGTCAAATTTTCAACGATGCCGCTTTGTGAGTTAATCGTTATGTAATCGCCTACGACGTATTGGTCTTCGCTGAGCACCAAGAAGCCGTTCACAAAATCGCGAACGAAGTTCTGAGCCGCAAGCGTAATTCCGATTGCGGTCAAACCTCCAAACGTCACGACCGACCAAACCGGTATGCCCACCTCGCCAAGAGTGATCAACAAGGCGATGAAGACGATGACGACGGTTTTGAAACCTGAAGCGGCTTTGCTTACCGTTGGAATTCGCAGCAGTTCACGCGCACGCTCTTCGGCGTTTTCCTGCGGCGTGCGCTGCAGCGCTTCGGCAATCCTTCCAATAACTAAATCGAGAATGCGGTTGATCAGACCGGCGCAGATCCACGTTGCCGCCACGGCCAGCAGCGTTTGCACCGCTTCATGCGCAAGGGGCGTGGTTTGCGGAAACAGCATGAAGCCCCACACGAGCGCTCCAAACCAAAGACCTAATAGAACCCAAATAACGGTTGCGGCAAGCGTTCGAACGACCGTGAGTTGCCGCTCGGGGTTACGTGCGCGCAATGCAAGTGCGAGAAATCGGCGCCGCTGATGCTGCGTTGTTTCTTCGCTGGGCGCCGTTTGGGGATGCGCCAGCTCCTGTCCGCGTTCGCTGATCCGATCCTCCAGCTGCTCCGCGCGGCGGCTCAAAGGAACGATCAGCCCGAGCCACGTGAATACCGTCACGACGGCCAAAGCGCTTGCCGTTATCAATACGTCTATAAGGTTGCGCCGTTCCACCGCGGGTTGGCGCTTGGACAATGCTTCACGCAGTTCGTGCTGCAATATGCCGCCCCAGCGGGTCGCCAGCGAGGTCACCGTTACGCCGTAATACTTAGCGTCGACGGGCGTTACGGTCATCAACGTTACGGGCGTCGAATGACGTGCGTCCTTGGCTTCCAGAACGGCTTGATCGTGCAGTGTGACCGTGTCCACGGTCAGTGAATCGGGGGCGTACAGGGTATGCTGCTGGGTGCCCGTGCCGCTGACCGCGATGATCCGTGCTAGAGCATTCTCGATATCGAGTTGACGCGTTTGAATCGGTGCCTGACCCGGAAGCGGATTTGCCGGGTCGACAATGCGAAAGAGCGTGGCGCCCTCGAGCACGATCGGGGCAGTGGCGTACGGACCCTCAACGCGAACACCCGGCGCGGTAGTCGCCGGCACGCTCAAGCTTTGTGCCGTTGCAGTGACCGACGGCAAGGCGACGGCCAGCGCTGCGGCCGCAAACGTGCAGCGCATGGTTGCAGACAGCGGCGAGCGAAGGAATCGCACCATGAGTTCTACGTCGTCGGTGGTCCGTCCATTTCCTATCGAATCCGTGCGCGAACAGTTCCCATCGCTGCGCGAACGCGATGGAGCCGCCGGCCGAATCTACCTTGATAATCCCGCGGGAACGCAGGTCCCCCGCGCGGTGATCGACGCCGTGACTGATTTCTACCGGCGCAGTAACGGAAATCTGGGCGGATTTTTCTCCACCAGCCACGCCGCGCAAGATCTTCTGCACCGCGCATACGGCGCCGCCGCCACGTTCGTCGGCGGCGCTTGCGAGCGGGAGATCGTTATCGGACAAAGCATGACGGCACTCACGTTTTCGTTCTCGCGCAGCCTGGCGCGGATGTTCGGGCCGGGAGACGAGGTCGTCGTAACGCGCATGGACCACGACAGCAACATCGCTCCGTGGCTGGCGATGGCGCAGGAGCGAGGCATGAAGGTCCGTTGGGTTCCGTTCGATACACAAACGTGGCGCATCGAACCAGCGGCCCTTGAATCCGTGCTTTCCAACCGGACCAAGATCGTCGCGTTGAACTATGCAAGCAATTTGAGCGGATCGATCAACGACGTGCGCACGCTGACGAAACTGGCCCATTCCGCGGGTGCCCTAGTCTATGTCGATGCGGTGCAGTTCGCTCCGCACCGCTTGGTCGAGGCGCCTGCTCTCGAGTGCGATTTTCTGCTGTGTTCGGCGTACAAATTTTATGGTCCGCACACCGGCGTGCTTTGGGCTCGCGAAGAACTGCTCGAATCGCTTTACGCGTATAAAGTGCGCCCGCTCCCGCAAACATTGCCGGACAAATACGAAGTTGGAACGCCGCAGTTGGAACTGCTCGCGGGCCTGGAAGCATGCATCGGCTATTATGCCGCGCTCGGCGAATCGCCGGCATCAGGTGAGTTGCGGCGCGCTTCCATTGAAGCCGCGTACCGGGAAATCCATGCTTGGGAAAGCGCGCTCACCGCGCGGCTGCTGGAAGGCTTGCAGGCGCTTCCGGGTCTCACCGTGCGCGGCATCACGGATGCGCAGCAGCTTCAGTGGCGCGTACCGACGGTCTCCTTTACGCATGCATCGCGATCCTCGGCGAGCATTGCGCGGGCAATGGCCGACCGGGGAATATTCGTATGGTCCGGCCACAACTTCGCGCTCGAGCTCTCCAGAGCGCTCGGTTTGGATGATGAGGATGGCGTCGTGCGCATCGGCATGGCGCACTACAACACTCCCGAGGAAATCGACACAGCGATCGGCGCGCTAGCCGAAATCCTGGGGTAGCGCAACGATTTCGTAGCCCGTCGACAAGGATTCGCGTCCGAAGCAGTTCCGCATCGCCGCATCGCCTATGCTACGCAGCCTTCCTGTGAGGAATTTGGGAAACGCCGCTTCACCTTTGGCCGTTCTCCCGCTTCTCCAACGCGATCACTCGGTAATTTCTCAGTTAAGGTGACTATACTGTCAGATACATGGACCGAGTATGGAAACGCATGAAAGACATTGCACGGCAGACGGCACCGCGAAATAGCGGTCTGTCGCTAGAGCAAGCCCGCTCAATCATTTTGAACCTTTGCCGAGAAGAACATACCGACCTGCCTCCGGAATTTGCGTTGTCGTTCCTATCCAAAGAACTCGTCTCAATGGTCGAAATGTATCAAAACGAAAGGCCGGAATTACGTTCCGGCCTTTTGGAGCGGTAACTGCAAAGAGAGCTTAGCAGCGAAGATATCCGTTATTGTTTCGGATCGGCATACCACGCGACTGGCAAGCATTAACGTTGATTGAAGAATAGACGCGCTGGCCGTTGCCCGCCGTACATGAAGCCGAAAGCGTCGATCCATTCATTCGAATGTTCGTGCAGCTGGCTTGATACGAGCCGGGCGGCAGAGCGTTATTGTATCCGTACCCGTTGTTATAGCCATTGCCGTTGTAATTATTATTACCATTGTAATTGTGGTGATGGTGATGGTGTCCGTTGCCATTGTCGTAACCGTTCCCGTTACCATTTTCGCCGTATCCGTTGCTGCAGATCAAATAACCGTTGTTGTTACGCACGGACCCGCCGTTGCAGCGGTTAACGTTGAGCGAGGAATAAACTCT
>DASRSF010000091.1:0-21160 GCA_035656615.1 Vulcanimicrobiaceae bacterium
GTCGGCTCCAACGCCGCGCGAACGCGCCCGCGTCGTGGAGGCGCCCGACGGGGCCGCCGGCGCTTCGGCAATTTTTGAATTTTTGCGCGAGAAGAAGCTGATCTAATGCAGAACGTCATCGTTTACGTCGAGCATCGCGGCGGTCAGACGCGAAAAGTGACGTTCGAGTTGGCATCCCAGGCGCGCAAGATTGCCGACCAGCTCGGTGGTAAGGCGCATGCTGTGGTACTCGGCGCCGGAGCTGCAAAGCTGGCGCAGCAGCTGCAAAGCTACCCGCTCGACGTCATACACATGAGCGAAGATCCCGATGTGGATCGTTATTTCCTTGACCCGATCATTGATTATCTCGAAGCTGTCGCGCGCGCGGCGGGCCCATCGATGCTTTTGGTACCGAACACCATGCAGGGCCGCGACATTGCCGGACGCATGTCGGCGCGTTTGAATGCCGGATTAAATTCGGACGTCACCCAAATAACCGTGGACGGCGGTAACCCGGTGACGACCGGGCCGAAGTTGCAAGGGTCGACCATCGTGTCCAGCGGTTTCAAGGACGGCGAATTCGGCGTGGTTACGGTTCGGCCTAATGCCTTTGACGCGCAAGCCTCGGGTGGTTCCGCGCAGATCGTCAACCTAGAGAAGCCCGCGACGGCTCCGTATGCGATGGTTATTGAAGAAGAGGTTGAGGAAGCATCGGGCGAGATCGGGCTTGAAGAAGCAGCGGTCGTGATAAGCGGCGGCCGCGGTCTGGGTGGCCCGGAGCCATTTACGACATTACTAAAGCCACTCGCCGATGCGCTTGGCGGAGCAGTCGGCGCATCGCGCGCCGCAGCGGATGCCGGTTGGGTGCCCTACAGCCTGCAAATTGGCCAAACCGGTAAGGTCGTAAGCCCGCAGCTCTACATTGCGGTTGGTATTTCGGGCGCGATTCAGCACAAGGTCGGCATGCAGTCGGCCGCTACCATTATTGCGATCAACCGCGACGGCAGCGTTCCGATGGCCGAGTTTTGCGACCTGCTGGTCGTGGGGGACCTTTTCCAAATCGTTCCGGAACTTACGAAAATGATCGAAGGAGCGAAAACTCACGCGTGACGACCGGCACCGTTCGCGCGTTCCACTCTTGGGCGGTCATTGCATCGTTCAGCCGGCCTCTCTAAAGGACAAGACGAATTGAAACGAATCCTGTTGCCCGCATTTTTCGTAGCAGCGGCATTCTGCCTGAGCATTGCGGCCACGCCCGGCACGGCGGGTGCCGCCAAGCCGGCGCCCTCGCCCTCCGCTTCAGCCTCGGCGGCACCTTTGCCCACGGCCACGCCGGAACCGCCGAACATCGCGATCCCGCGCCTGGAACAGAAGCTAAAAGATAATCCAAACGATACGCAAGCGATGACTGAACTTGCCGGTCAATTTTTGGCGATCAATCATCCGGAGGCGGCAGTGCCGCTGACGCAACGTCTCCTGCAGCTCGGCACGAAAACCGCGCAGGTCTATTATCTCGACGGGCAGGCGCAATCGATGATCGGAAACGGCGCCCTCGCTGTTGCCGACTTGGAGGCAGCCTCAAACCTTGAGCCGACAAATCTCGCGGTGCTCTCCAACCTTGCCGATCTTTACGTCAAAACCGGACGTCTGCAGGATGCGGACCGGGTCGCAAATCGCGCGGTAACTTTTAATAAAGACGATCCAAAGGCGTATCAAACGCTGGCCGGCGTGCTTGCTGCAGAGCAAAAGTGGGATCAGTCGCGTGCACAACTCGAGAAAGCCTACTCACTGAATCCCAAAGACGTCAGTCCGCTTGTGCAAGAAGCGCAGACGTGGGTGGCGCAAAACACGATCCCGAACGCGCTTGCGGTCGTGGACCGTGCGATTGCCGTTGATCCCAAGAACGTTCAGGTGCTGATGTTCCGGGGCGATCTGTTCGCGCGGCAGAATGATACCGCGCGTGCAGCAGCGGCGTACGATGACGCCATCGCAGCATCCGACAACGATGCGGAACGTGCTTCGGTCGCGGTTCACAAGGCATCCATGTTCGCCGCCGCGCACAAACAGGCGCAGGCTCAAGCGACATTCGATGCTGCCATCCGCCAGTATCCGGCGATCTCGTCGATCCACACCGCGTACGGCGAATATTACATCTCGCAGCGGGACCAGCGCCGCGCCGAGCAGGAATTCTTGGCCGCGTTACGCGGCGACCGCAATGACGTGACTGCCCTCTACGATCTCGCGAACCTTAAGCAGGCGCAGGGGCGCACCGCCGACGCGATCCCGTATCTCAAGCAGATCACGCAAGTCGCGCCAAGCGCCCAGACCTTCGCACTGCTCGGCCGCGCCTACGTCTCGGTGCACGACTACAACCATGCGCGTGAAGCCTGCGGCAGATCGTTCGAAATCACACGCAATCCCGATACGCTGGGCTGTGTTGCCGGTTCCGACTACAGCTTGAAGAATTTCAAGGAAGCCTCGGCGATCTTCGACGTACTCAATCGCGATGTACGCCCGTACATGGATCGAAATCCGCAATTACTATACATGGCCGGCTCCTCATACGCGCATACCAACCAAAAGCCCAAAGCCGTCGACTCGTACAAACGCCTACTCAAACTCATGCGCCCCGGAACCAAAACCTACAAACAAATACAACAACAAATCGCCGTCCTCACCACCAAACAACCCGCCCCAAAGAAAAAACACTCGTAACAAACAAATGACATAGTGACGCCACCCCGCGTCATGGTGACGCAACTCGCGTCATGGCGACGCAACCCGCGTCATGGCGACGCAACTCGCGTCATGGTGACGTCGCACCGTCAAAGTGAACGCGCATTACCCTTGTCATCCTGAGCCTGTCGAAGGACGGCCGAGCGCAGTCGAGGCCAACAGCATGCTTATCGTGTACGACCCGCTGTACGGCGAACATCTACGCGGAATTCCACACCCGGAATCACCGGATCGTGTTGAAACTGTAGCCGCCGCACTACGCGAGCGCGGCATGCTAAGCGATACGCTACCGGCGCGGGATGCTACCAACGAAGAGATAGAGCGAGTCCATGGCGCCTCATACGTGAACCTGGTAGAAACGGAGGTGCGTGGCCTTCACGGACACGCCGGCTATCTGTCCACGGGAGACACCGTCGTGGACGAACGCTCCATGCGGGTGGCGCGTCGCGCCGCCGGCGGAGCCATCGTTGCGGCCCAAACGGCGTATGAGCGCAGCGTGCCGGCCTTCGCGCTGGTTCGCCCACCCGGTCATCACGCCGAAGCTGCACGCGGCATGGGATTCTGCGTGTTCAATAACGCAGCAATCGCCGCGCGCGCGATCCAAGCACAAAGCGGGGCGCGCGTGCTGCTTATCGATTTTGACTACCATCATGGCAATGGCACGCAAGCCGTAAGCGGAAACGGGTTGTCGTACCTCTCGACGCACGCGTACCCCGCATATCCCGGCACCGGCGGCCCACAGGAAAACTACGATTTAGGTAACGGCGACGTGATCGTGAATCTACCGTTCCCACCGCACGCGCTTGGTACGGAGGCGTTTATCGCAAGCTGGAACGCATTATTGCCGCAAATCGCGCAACGCGTCCGTCCCGACATGCTTATCGTAAGCGCCGGGTTCGATTACGTGCGGGGAGACCCGGTGGGCGATTTGGGAGTCGACGTCGCCGCGGCGGGCGATTTGGCCGCAATCATCAACCAGACGGCGCAAACGTACTGCAGCGGCAGGGTCGCATATATGCTGGAAGGCGGCTACGTACCCGAGGCGATCGCATCGTCCGTCGCGCATATCGTGAATGCCCATCGCGCGCACGCCAAACCTTCAGAGCAGGCGCAGGTCGCCGCACTTCCGAGCGCGGTGCAACGTGTTCTTGCCAACATCTTGTCGTGACCCCAACCGGCGAGCCTATTAGATCTCCAAATTGAGTTCGCGTCTGGGAGGAGATAAAAGTACCGCGGCCTGCGGGTCGAACAATTTCTCCTTAGACATCTGTGAGAATTCCTGAATGGCCGCAAGCGAACGCGCATCGACTGTTTGGCCGCTTAGTGAAAGCGCTTGCTCAAGGCTCGCGAGCGTTTCATGGAATGGTCTGCGCGCTAGGGCTAGCGCATCAGCGTCGCGGCTCTCCACTGCGGTCGTAAAGCGCTCCAACGCTTGGCTGAGCTCGCGCGCAGACTCTCGTACTGGTGCATGTTCATCGCGCTCTTTCAGGCCCAACTCGTCTTTCATCTTCCAAAGATATCGAGCTCGAAATTTTAGGGTCGTGCTGTATGGCACTTCGCGTCGTGGAGCATGTTCGCGGGGCAGGTCTAACGCTCGGGCTTTCAATTCACTGATGCAGTCGGTGCTCAAATCCGCGATCATGCCCTCTTGTTCCTTACGCGCCGCTTGTTCACTGCTCAACGTGCCGTTCTCAGATGTGCCCGCGAGTGTACGGATTCTGTTGTTGTAGACACGCCGCCACAGAACGTCCGTTGCGCGTTCGGTAAGATCGGTGGTCATCCGGCGGATTACCTCAGGCATCACGTCGTCGAGCGGATGCGGCGATAACTCCAGCGATGCGCTCACTTGCGAAAATTGCGAAAGCAATGCATAATTGCTTTTGAATATTTCACCAAACGATTCTGAAAGCTCGCTTCCAAACACCTTGTCAATCGCCGGTTCAAGCCAACCTTGTGCATGCAGGCGCCGCAACGTTGCTCCATCGAGACCTTGACGATCAGCCTCGTCGGCGAGCTGGAACAGGACGTTCATGTCGACATTGCGCGTCAATGCTGACAAGGCGTTCATGCAGTTGAACCAACCGTTGCTCCGGCGCGCCACGTCATCAATAAAGCTTCGCAGCGGTTCGTTGGCCTCGGCTCGAGCGGCTTCTACTGCAGCCGCTCGTTCGGCGGGGTCGTCCCATGAAACCAGAAGCCGCACAAAAGCCTCGCTATTTTTTAGTGATACGGCTTCTTGTATGGCCACGTGTCCTACATCGCGCACTCTCGGATCGCGCAAGAACAGACGAAGTGTGAGCATGTGTCTTCCGACTACGGCGGCCTGGAGCGGGAGGGGCCCCACGACGAAGCGCTCATCGGCCCGCAACAAGCGCCAGATCACGCGAATGCGTCCAGCGGGTACGAGTTGCGCGATAAGGGCCTGCGATGGTGAAAAGGTTACGCCGGGAATCG
The DNA here is from genome assembly GCA_035656615.1 of Vulcanimicrobiaceae bacterium. Taxonomy (GTDB): domain Bacteria; phylum Vulcanimicrobiota; class Vulcanimicrobiia; order Vulcanimicrobiales; family Vulcanimicrobiaceae; genus DASRSF01. The sequence goes on from DASRSF010000091.1 coordinate 5,170, forward strand.
CCAGCAGACGGCGTAGGAGGGACTCGCGGTCTGCCCTGGCCGCTTTGATTAGAGCGGCTTTTATGGTTGCATGGTCCGGCTCGTTCGTGACGCGCTTGTCTTCCAGGAACGCAGCAACGACCTCCGTGTGGCCAAGATCCACCGCAAGAGCCATCGCTTCGCGTCCCTTCGCCGACGTGGGTGACGATCGGCGGTCCGCGAGAAGCATGCGAACGGTTTGGGCGCTTCCGCCCGCGACTGCGCTCCGAAGCGCGTCTTCGAGCGAATTCGGCTGCAAGCGCTCATCCGGCAGCAGCAATGCTATGAGATCGTTCCGGCCGCGGTTGGCCAGCCGGTTCAGCAGAAAATCAACTTCCAGTATCCGCGGATCGTTCAAAATGATTGACGCGACCGCGAAATCGCGGCTCTCCAAATTCCACAATGCCGCACGCAGCCATAATCCGGAGCGAGGATCCCGCAGAACTGCGCGCACTAGGTCGGGATTACCGGTCTGCGCTGCCTGATCCAACACGTCGTTTGGGACAATGCACCGCGGATCTGCCAGCAGCGACTCTACAGCGCTCACATTTTGCGCGTGGATCGCCGACGTTAACGTCATTTGATCGACAGGGAAGCGCATCGCCGTCAGCTGCTCAACGATGTCATCCCGGCGGGCCCGGACTGCCCGCCGCCGGGTATCGGCGAAGAGCGCGGCCTTTTGCTGCGGCGTGAGGCGTGGGTTGTTCAGAAATGCCTGTAGCACACCGATGTGCCCGTGTTCCACTGCACGGCCCGTCAAGTCGCCATATTGCCAATACGGCAAGGCTGGAAAATGCTCCAGCATCAACCGAACGGCTTCGACTTCCCCATGTTCTTCCGCGCGATAGAGTGCAGAAAAACAATGGCTGTCGGGTTGCAGTTCCGGCGCTGCAAGGAGTGCTTCTATGGCGGCAGCGTCCCCATTGCGGGCGGCGGCCAAAAGTTCGTGCGTCATGCTTCCACGATAGGTTCTCTCTCTGACACACCGCTAAGAAAACCGGCATACTCATGCGAAGCGCGAAAAACTTAACACAGTCTACCGCCCTGCCGAGCCGGCAATTGCCGTTTTACATCTGCAAGTCCATGTCGCGCGAACGAGCCAACCGTATGTTGAAATCCGTAGCTAATTGCTCTGCTGACATCTGTGAGAATTCTTGAGCTCCCGAAAGCAAGTTCAGGTCGACTTTTTGCTTGGCAAGTGAAAGTGCATCTTGATACTGTTGGAGCGCCGTTTGCAACTTATTGCCCAGATCGACCAGGGTGCGTTCCTGCGCGCGGTTCACTACCGCGGTTGTAAACCGCTCCAAAGCCTCGGTCACCCCTTGGGCAGACTCTCGCACCGGTACATTTTCATCCTGTTCTTTCACACGCAGCTCTGCTTTGAGTTGCCAAACGCGTTTGAAGCGGAAAACTAGCAGGTCCTCAGGCGTCAATTCGTTTCTGTGAGCGTTTCTTTCGCGAGGCAATGCTAATGCGGCGGTTTTCAATCTACTGATGCATTCGGTTATCAGCGCCGCGCGGAATTGCGATGCTTCCAATTTTACGTCGCGCGCCTGGCCGGGCGCGCGGTCCGGCGATTGCGAAGTCCGCGTGAGTGTGCGGTCGTTGTTCTCGCGAACACGCTTCCACAGCGCGTCGGCCGCCAAGTCCGATAGGCCGCTGGTCATGCGCCGAATCACTTCTTGCATAACCGCATCGAGCCCAATGAGTTCCTGCTCTGGTCCACCGGAAATGTTCGCGGAAAGCTCAGGCTTCGTGCTGAGCGCGGAAAATTGTGCGAGCGTTGTATAGTTGCTCTGAAACACCTCGGTAAACGACCGCAAAAGGCCGGGGCCGAAGACCTTGTCGATGATTGGTTTCAACCAACCCTGCGTATGCAGTCGCCGCATCGTCGCGCCCTCCAAGCCTTGCGCTTGGGCTTCCGCGGTGAGTGACTGCATCATGTGGATATCCAAGTCGGGACCAGATCTCAAAAGAGCGTTCATACATTCCAACCAACTTTTGCCTCGCGCCATAACGCGATCAATGAATTCCACTGTTTCGCCTTGGGCGTGCGCTCGAGCGGTTTGCGCTGCGTTGGCTCGCTCAGCGGGGTCACGCCATGACGCCAGCAGCAAAACGATCGCGTCGTGCTTCCCGTCTTCCGCTGCTTGCGTTATGGCTTCATGGTTCACATCGAGAAGGCGCGGGTCGCGCAGGAAAAAGCGCAGGATGTCGATCTCGTTAAAGACAACCGCCTCCTTAAGCGCGCTTGGCTGCACGACAAGGCTTTGGTCGGCCAGCAAGAGGCGTAACGTTTCCAGTTGGCCTCGGTGTACGAGTCGTTCTATAAGTTGCTCCGGCAGCATTGTAATTCTGAGCCCCGGAACGGCCAGAAGCCTGCGGAGGACGTCGTTGGCACCCGAAGTCGCAGCTCGCGTAAGTGCCGCTCTGATCGTTCTACGATTCGGCTCGTTGATGATGCGCTGGTCTTCGAGGAACAGCTCCACGATGTCGAGGTAATCACGGCTTGCCGCCTGGGCCATTGCGTGCGTACTTGCGTGCGTAGGGTCCCATCGGCCGTCCTTGAGCAGCATTCTCGCCACGTCGGTGTGGCCCAGTTCTACTGCGCTTGAAAGAACGTCACCCGCACGAGCAGGATCAAGGCGCTCATCCTGAAGCAGGAATGCCACAATATCTGAGCGCCCGGCTTGAGCCACGCGACTGGCGACGGCGCTGATGTCGAGTACTCGCTCATCGCTCAAAATTAGCCTGGCGGCCTCAAAACTGCATGTCCGCAAATTTAATAGTGCCGAGGGGAACCATTCCACAGCGCGAGCGTCGCGCAGGATGGCGCGTATCACGTCCAAGTCGCCTGCCTGCGCGGCCTCGGTTAGAAGCCCGTCTGGAGGTGTACCGCGAGGATCGGCAAGCAGTAACTCCATGGCTCGTGCGTTGCGTTCACGGGCGGCAACGCGGAAAGCAAACGGCTCGAACGTAAACCCTTCCATGCTCAAGAGCAGCTCGATGAGATCGTTGCGCTGCGTTCTGATGGCTTCATTTAATGCACTTGAGAAGAAGACCTGGAGCATATATGGGCCGACGTGACGGCTTCCAAGGTACGCCTTTATCATGTCGACGTTCGGGTATCGCACCGCGAGATGGACCAAGGTTCCGTCCTGCGAAGCCGACGAGAAGCGCGCGTCGTCCAGCATCGCACGCATGGCCTGCACCTGCCCGGAGGACACCGCCTGCAGAAGTGCGTTAAACGCAACGCGCCGAGGTATTGTTTCCGGCGATGCAAGTAGCGCGGCGATCGCGGGCGTATCGCCAGTCGCCGCGGCTTCATAAAGGGCTTCGTAATTCATTACCCGACAGTAGGCCGCCGGTCTGACGCAGCGCTAAGAAAAAACGCAGCGCTCGTTTCGGTTTGCAAGGCGAGGTCCCTCCACGCGGCGCCAACAGAAAAGTGTTGTCGGCGATGAAGCGGAGCGCTTCGACTACGCTCAGCGGTCCTTCGACAGGCTCAGGATGACAAAATGAGCGTCACCACGACTGATGAGCGTCATCACGACTGATGAGCGTCACGACGATTGATGAGCGTCACGACGACTGATGAGCGTCACGACGACTGATGAGCGTCGAAGCGTCGGCTTCTCGAGTAGGCTAAACGTGCATGTCGAGATCGCGCGTGCGCTGTGGGCCGCGTGGGCGGCCTTGGGCTACTCGCGTTTGGGCCTGCGCTAAACCGTTTTGCGCTTCTACAAGAGAAGCTTCGACTTCCGGGGCGAAGAGTCTGTCCGCGGGCGTGGACGATAACACCTTTGCGGCTGCAAGCGTGCTCGCCAGCTCGGGGTGCGTTCTTCCGTTCCTTGGGAGAACGTTGTCAATTTCATCGATGCACTCGCGGACCTTCCTACGTAAACCGTCGAGCGCAGTGTCATCGTGCTGCACAGCTGCTGCCGTAAATTTCTGAAGCACGTTCATAAGCGCAATGGCCGCTTCTCGTACTTCCGGATGGTGGTCGACCGCGAGTTGTTCTAACGCCGCCGGCGTCCATAATTGCCCGAATCGAAAATTGATGACCCTGCTCAAACTCACCTCGGGTTTGGGTTCCGGCTCGGGTGCGGGCAGTGAATACGCATGCGCAGCGGCTGCAAGCCGATCGGCACAATCGCGGCAAAGAAGCGAAAGGATGTTGGATTGGTGTTGAAGCAGGCGTTCTTTAGGTTCTTGCAGAGAGCGTGTTTGTTTTCCGAGAGATGCCAGAGCGGTTGTTTGAACTTGGCAGACATAGGACCATAGTGCGTCAGCCGCTTTTTGGGGTATTCCGGCGGTTATCTGCGCGATCACGTAAGAGACTTCATCGATGATATGTGCGGTACGCTGCCGCTGTCGATCACTCGGAGCGGCCGTGGAAAGACCTCCTTGCGGCGAAAGCACCTGCGAAAGACGGGTAAGGGCGGTAAGGTTTTCGTGAAACACCGCGGCAAAAGATTTGCTAAGCGCCGGACCGAAAACTTCCATAAGGGTGGGCATCAATGAGCCTGCGCGGTGCAGATTGCGAAGCGTTGCCGCGTCCAGCCCAGCAGCGACCGCAAACTGAGCAAGGGGCCACAGGATCTTCATATCAACGCGCGTCGGATCCAGCGCGAAGAGCGCTCGCAGGGCATCGAGCGAAGCTCCATTCTTTGGCTGCATCACCTCATCTATATATGCGCTCATGGCCGGCGTTCCGCGCATGCGCGCTAGTTGTGCGGCGTTGGCGCGGTCCTCTTCGTTGTCATGCTTTGCTAACAGCAACAGTACCGCCTCGCACTTTGATCCTTGAGCAGCGTGCTGAATCGCCATGTTACCATCGTCATGAAGGCGATCATCACGCAGCAGAAGGCGCAGTGTCGCGCAGTTCTCATTGTCGCCTGAGAGCGTAGCCATGAGCGTGCGGGGTGAGGCCCGAAAAGTATTGTCGTCCAACAAGTCACGCAACGCGGCGATTCGCTGATAAACGATCAGGTTGTTAAGCGCTGATTCACCAGACGACCCCATACCGGGCACGGCTAAGAGCTTGCGAATAAGTACAGCGTTGTCGTTAAGTACGGCATACCGTAAGGCGGCGTTGACGGCGACATGGTCCGGTTGGTTCATTATGCGCTCGTCTTCCAAGAACGCTGAAACCGCATCGATGTGCCCGGCGCGTGTTGCTTCGCACAACGCATTCAGCATGACATTATAAGCGACGGGATTCCAGCGATCGTCGTGCAGCAAGAGTCGTATTGCGCCCGCATGGCCGCGCTCTGAGGCTCCTAGCAGCGCCGATCCGAATGCTTGCACTTGCTCCGGTCCGATGCGGTCGTCTCGAACAGAAAGCAGCGTGCCTAAGAAGACCTCGTGTCCCGCGAGCGCCGCCTGCTCAATCAAATACACGATCTGGTCGCCCGTGACTCGCGGATCGCCTAGAATCGCCCAAGCGATCTCAGGGGAGCAGCGTTGGAGATAGCCTAGCGGCTTCTGAAGGGATGCGACCGCAGCCGTGCTCCGCAACACGGCACGCACCATGTCGATATTCCCAGTGGTTGCGGCGTGTTGTAGCAGATTTGATGGTGCACCGAATCGCTTGTCCGCCAAAAGCATCTCTACGATTTGTACGTCACCGCTGCCGATCGCAGTCAAGACTGTTGCCGGTCTGCCCTTTTCGAACGGGATAGCCAAAAGCCGTTCCGCCGTATCGAATCGCCGGCTCTCGACCGCTTCTTCAATTGCCTGAATAACGCGCCAGCTTGCGTGTTTAGGTGTCTGAAGATGGCTATCCCGGAAAAACTCTTGTACGACTTCATCACTGTTGGCGTTTACGGCCAGCCTGATGTATGGACTGAGAACCGTCTCGTACGGTTTTGAAACGGCGGTGAAGCGGTCGTCCGAGAGCAGAGCACGCACCACGGGCGCGTGGCCGCTTGAGCAAGCGGCGGAAAGAGCCTCATGTTGTACGTTTGTGGGTATGGCATCCGGAGATGCGAGAATTCTGCGTACCGTATCTTCAGCGCCATCGGCTGCTGCGCGTACGAGAGCGTCGTAGTTCATCCCGCTGAGCCTATCGAGTGCGTCTGACGGGCCACTGAGAAGGGTCGACGCGGTAAAACGGGCGGGACATGGCCCGTAGGTGCCGGGCTTCCGGTCTAGCGGAGCGCTATGGGGCTACTGAAGATGCTATACGCACCAGGTCGGTTTGCGAGAGTTCGCCGACGAGTGTTAGGTGCAGATCGCCTTGGGCCCATGCGAGCAATGTCGTCGGGCCGTCTAAAACGTATTGTGCGTCGTGGGCGTGGACTTTTGCTGAATGAATCGTGTATTTGGTCAAGTCTACGGCGGCGCCGCGCGCGTTTTCGAATATTGAAACCGTACGCAATCCATCGGAATAAATTAAATGCAGCGTTCGTATGCCCTTGATCTCACTTACGTCACCTGCCAGAGGAACGAAACCTTCAGGCAAGTACGTCGGACCGAGCGCATGAAAACCGGCGGTCTTTACGACGGCTCGCAAATCGGCCGAAGGGCTGCCATGCGAAGGGCCGTTGACGCGTGTGTAACCCGATGTCGGAACCGAGAAGAGATCGGTCGGTAAACCTGCCGTGTACCGGATGTTCTCAAAGTGCATCTGGTGTGAGACTGAGCCGCTGGGCGCGTAACGTTCTTTTTCGAGCACGAGCTTGGTATCGGCATCGACGGAGATGCGCATCACCGTCTGCCCATCGTACCGGTTCACCAAAAGAACAGCGTACGCGCGGCGGCCAGCGATATTTTCTGGGGGACCCATTATGGCGCGATAGTTGTGCAGCAGCAAGCCGAAGTTGTCGTCTTCGGCAACCTGATCTTCAATAGCGTCGTCACGCACGACGACGATGCGGTCTTGGTGCGGATCGATATCGTAGCTGGTATCGCCTTTGCTGATAATTGACTCACCGTAGAGCGATTCGGGTGCGAGGTACCAGCGTCGCGTCAATTCCGGCGCACGGTGTTCGATGCGGAAAAGCACCGCAATTGCGCGCGTCGAACCGAAGTCGACGTTTTGAACTTGCCCGACGTACGAGTATTTTGCGTACGCATCGACTGCTTGCCGCAGCAGTTCGGTCGCGTCTTGCGCTGGGGCTTGCACCGGCGCAGCGGTCAGGAAAAGGGCCAGCGCGCCGGCCGCTAATGCGGCCGTACGCAGCTTATTGCCCGGCATCTGCCGTATAGGACGCAGGTTGGACGTTTACGGCGGTCTCTTCACTGGGCGCTATCATTGCACCGTTCTGCAGATCGACCGGCGTAGAAGAGTTGCGATCGCTGAACGGCACGGTCGTATTGAGCGCCGCATGATCTTGCAGATAGTACGCGGCTTCAATTGAGGGAGGTGCATGCGGCGAGAGCAGTGTGCTGCCAAAATATGCCGCCAGGGCCAACGCGGCCGCAACCGGCACGAAAACGGCCGGGCGCAAATTATCACGAACGCGCGACCAGAACGAGGGCTGCGCGGAACGTACGCGGCTCCATATTTCTGCTTTGAGCGTCGAGGGAAAGTCGCGTTCGGTTGCAGCAGCATAGGAATGCAGCATTTCAGTGAGCGCCGCTTCGGCCTCGAACTGCTCGCGGCACTGCGCGCACGTCTCCATATGCGCGTACACCGCGGCGTCCGCTTGAGGCGGAAGTGCGCCGTGCATGTAGTCAATCAAGGTTTCGTTATCGATATGCTGCATCATGATTCTTTTTGTCTCAGTACTAAACGCCGTAGCAACGCGCGCGCGCGGTGAAGCCGGGACCGCACCGTCCCGATCGAACACCCCATAATCTCCGCAATTTCCTGGTAACTGTACTCCTCGATGTCCGCTAGCACGATGACCTGCCGTTGTTCGGGTGAAAGCTGTTCGAGCGATCGCGCGAGCCCTTCGCCCAGCTGAGCTTCCACGTAATCCTCGATGGGCGTAACCGCCAAGGGCCGTTCGCCGCCGACCGTCTGCGGTACATTGTCCTCGGGGATCTCATCCTGATAACGTCCTTTTTTCCGCCGAAGTTCGTCCCGGTACAGATTTGTTACGATCCGGTAGACCCATGAGAGGAACGAGGTGCCTGGTTGGAAGCTGCGCCAAGCCCGGTAGACCCGAATAAAGGCTTCCTGCGTAAGGTCCCGGGCGTCGGCTTCGTTATGGGTTAGCCGGTAGGCGAAGTTGTAGGTTGCCTTGCCGTACTGCTCGATAGTCTGTTCGAGGAACGCTGCCTGCTCGGGCGTCGGCGGCTCCACTTGCTTACGGGGCACTCCCATTGAGCATCAAGCATTTAGGGAAACGCCGGGCATTTCTTTCCGGGTCTAAATGCCTGAGTATTTCTGGCCCGACCGTCCCGTCCGTTGGACTGGTGTACCGTCGCGCAAGCCACACACAAACGTTACGATGTTCTCCTATGGCGGTCGTAGCTGCGGTGCCACGTTCCCTTGCGCGTGCGACGTTCTCGTTGGCGGACCGCGTTTTGGCGATCTCGGCGGACGACGAAGCCGTGTGCCATATCTTACGCACCACCTATGACGACGCGCGGGTAAACCAAGCTCGCACGATTCACCATCAGGCCGCCATCGCGCGCCTGAGCGACGGCAGAATGCACGTCCGGTTCGACCGCCGCACACTCGGCTTGACGGACGCTGCCAGTACAATCCCGCTGCTCTCGGCGTATTACGCCGTCAAGGAAGTTTTTGCTCGCTTCGCTTCGGCCGTGCCGCGCGGCGTTGCCTTCTACGGAGCCGCCGTCGCGGTCAACGGTTCAGCCGTGCTCATCCTGGGACCCACCAGCATCGGTAAGACGCTTTTCGCCCTGCATTTGGCCTGGCAAGGGGCAACGTTCTTAGGGGACGAGACGGCGCTGCTGGACACGCCCGCCGGCACGCTTAGGGCGCTGGCCCGCAAGCCATCGCTGCGCGAAGGCGCGCTGGGGTTATTGCCGCCCGGAATCCCGGAGCGCATTACGGAAGCTCCGCACGCCGTCCAGACCGAGCGCGGACGGTTTTGGTACGCGCTTGCTCCTGGGCAGCTCGGCGGGGTTGCGCCACTGGATAAGCCACTGCATTTGCGTGCCGTGTGCGTCATCCGCGACCGCGCCCCTGCGTTCTCAATCCGCCGCGCCGACCTTGCGGACGTGTTGCCCTCAATCATGCAGCGCGCCTACATACGGCCATCGCAGCTGGCGCAGATCTCGGGCTTGCGCCGCGCGATGCGGGGTGTGGCCCAATACGAAGTGAGCCTGTCGGATCCCCAAGCGTCGGCCGCCGCATTTCTGCGGGAACTGGCCTGATGCGCGTTATACGAGCGGAACAATTAACTCGCAGTGCGCAAGCACACCCCGAACTTGAACGCGCGTGCATATATAGCGCGCGGTGCCGTATTGCCGGCGTCGTAATGGAACTTCGTACGGATCTGCCCGAGGTGGCGCGGCTATTCGCGCTGCGTTATGCGGAACACCACGCAACCGAAGGCCCCGACTTTACGTACTACGTCGCCCAAATTCGCATGGGCTACGCGTTTTGGTGCGCGCACGCGCCTTCATGGCGCTGGTCGCAAGGCACGTTGCCGCCGGACGCGGTGCTCTTTCTTACCGATACGGTCGCGATGTCCGCGCTCATTCGTTTCGATGCCCGCATCGCCTCGATGCAAGCAGCGGCGATTGAATATAGCGGCGTGGCGGCGGCCATCGCCGGCCACTCCACAACTGCCAAAACCACGACACTGCTCGCCTGCGTGCGCCGCGGGATGCGCGTGTACTCCGATGAGCGCGCGCTGCTAAAAGATAACGTCGTTCAGCCATTTCTGCGCCGCTGCTCGGCACGTGCGGCCGGGGCACGCTTGCTGCTGACGGATAGCGAGACCGACGATACGCCCGACGGCGTGAGCAATACGCCGGAGCTTTCTCTAAAAACATGTTTTGGCACGGATGCCATTGCGGCACCGCAGCCGTTGCGCGCGCTTTTCGTGATCGGGGCAAACGGACACTGCGCGGGGCTGGAAGCGATTGACACTTCCACCGCGCTACCTGCGATAAGCCGATGGTACGAGACGCGCGGCGATATGGTCGATCGTGTCGCGCGCGCCATCGTAACGCTGCGCAACGTGAAATGTTACCGGCTCACACTGGGTAAGCCGGATGAATCGTCGGCCGCGATCGCCTATGCGCTCACGCGCATCGCGGCCACGCTATAATGTACGTCCGCAGCCGGTATCTGTGTCTGGTTGCTGCGGCGAGCGACGCCGCGCTGGTGTTCGGCGCACCCCCGCTGCAATATCTGAGCTGGTCGACCGCCCGCGCCAATCCCTCGATGAATACCGTGTTGTTGCTGCTCGCCGCCAATATCGCGCTTTTCATGTTTCTGACCTGCGGCATGGTGTGCTCGATGATTTTGGCGCGGCGCGGCATACGGCTGGCTTTTAGGCGCGTTTCCAGATCTTTCGTGCGACCCAGCCGAGCGTTACGAAGCTGAGCACGGCGATGATGAGAAATATGACCGTTTCCAGCAAGACCACGCCGGCGAACTGACTTCCGCCGCACAGCGCTACCGCGCTCGCGACAATGGCAAGTTTCCAACGTTCCAGCGGATTGGAACCCAATCCGGCGATGTGCTGAGCTTGCGCTGCCAGTGCACCGGGTGCAAACCCCGCGGTTTGTACGATGTCGGCGACTTTACCGTCCGGCGCGGTGACAAAGATTTTTTCGTTATGCAAAAACGCCTCATCGCTGACCCGCAGAGACGATATTCCGAAACGGTCGAGTATGTGCTGCACTTCTTGCTGTTGTCCCGTAAGGATAGACCACATGCCGCCTCTAGCTCCGAAATGCGCGGCGTACTGTGCGAGCACTGCCGGTGAATCGTAAGCCGGATCCAGCGAGATCTCCACCAAGTGAAAACGTTTTGGATCGAGCTGATGCGAGAGCGCTGCGAACTTGGCGCTTACCGTGGGGCAGACGTCCTTGTCGGGACATCGCGTGAAAATGAACGCGAGCAGAACGACGCGCCCGCGAAAGGAAGTAGCTAAATCGACGAGCCGGCCGCTTTGATCGACAAGGCTCGTGTGCGGGAGCGTGGAGCCGTAATCGATTGGAAAAACTTTTCCCGTTTCGGGAAGGCCCGGCTCAAAACGCGCGGCGATATGCGCATCGTACAGTTTCCAAGTTGCATGCGAGCGATCCAAGAACGCGTCAACCCCGGTACCGGCGTTCGCCGTTATATGAGGCTCGACGTTAAATGCGCGTGTTTGCGCGGGCAGCGTGGCGGTAACGGTATCCGTCCGAACGATCGTTGTACCGTTGGGCCCGGCGCCGACCACCGTACCGTGAACGGGAATGACCATTGCAGCAAGTGCAAGGATGAGCGCGTGCATCTAACCGATCACCGTTTGCAGATCCTGAGCGATCTCACCGGCGCCCGCGGAAGCGTGAATTAGTTCGCGCAAACGGCCTTGTCGATCGAGCAGGTAGACGTCGTCGCTGTGAATGATGTCGTCCTTTTCCGGGACGACCGCAACGCCGTATTGCCGGTACACGTGCTGCAACTGTTTTTTTGATCCGGTTAAGCCCAAGGCCCGAACGTGAAGCTTTGCAAGAAATGCCCGCATCGCTTTGGGCGTGTCGCGAGCGGGATCCACGGTAACCATGACGATTTTCAACTGCGAATCCGCAATGCCGGCGCGGGAACGCGCGTTCGCCAGCGCGGCAAGGGTCTGCGGGCAGACGTCGGCGCAGTGCGTGAAGCCGAAGTACAACGCCGTGAAGTGACCGCTCGGGCCGCCTAAAGTGCTTGGACGGCCACGCTGATCAGTCAGCACGAATGCGCGCTCGGGTTGGGTAGCCGATATCTCGGTCCCGTGTAGCGGCCGATGCGTAGCGCATGCCTGGAGAGCCAGCGCAAACAGTGCGGCAAGAGGGAGAAAGCGAAGCATCGGCGTTATCATAGCGGAATGTTGCAGTCCGGAACGGTGACTTTTGCGGTGCGCATCCTCATCGGAGCGATGTTTATCTACGCAGGAGCCGCGAAGATAGGGCATTTTAATGAGTTTGCGGCCCAGATTGCGGGCTTTAGAATTTTGCCTGCCGGAGCCGTAGGTCCCCTTGCCGTGCTTTTGCCGTTTTTTGAAGTCGGTCTGGGTTTGTACTTGCTGGCTGGTTTACTGACCGCTGCTGCCGCTATTGTGGCCGCGGTACAGCTGGTGCTGTACGCGGCGGCGATTGCCTCCGCCGTGATGCGTCATATTCCCGCCGTGTGCGGTTGTTTTGGTCCGCAAGACCGGGCGACGGCGGATTGGCCGCACGTAGCGATCGACCTTGCGCTGGCCGCAGTGTGCTTGCTCCTGGCCCGGCGCGCGCCGGGCATATATGCTCTCGACAACCGTTTGGGGAACACATGAACCGTCGCACTTGGATTTTGATCACGCTCGCCGTCATCGTCGTGGGAGCGCTGCTTGCATGGCGATATGCGGTAAACGGCGGAGTGAAACAAAGCGCTTCGCAGGCGCCCGTTGCTGGTAGCGCTGCAAAAGGGCAGACCGCTCCGGAGTTCTCGGCCGCAACGGACAAAGGGTTTTTCGATTTGGCCAAGACCCGCAAGCCCGTCTTTCTTGAAGTCTTTGCAACCTGGTGTCCGCATTGTCAACGTGAGACCGCTATCATCGACCGGCTTTACCGTCAGTATGCCGGACGGGTCGATTTCATCGGCGTGTCCGGCAGCGATCGTGCAATGGATGGGCAATCCCCTACCAGCGAGCAAGACGTATTGAACTTTGCGGCCGTGACCCACGCGCAGTATCCGTTGGCGTACGACGGCTCGTTGCAAATTGCGCGCGAATATCTGCAAGGCGCATTTCCGACGCTCGTCGTCATCGCGCCCGATAAGAAAATAACGTACATCACCACCGGAGAGACACCGTACGGCGAGTTGGACGCGGCTATCCGAAGTGCGCTAGCCCATTAGTCGGCGGGCGGAAGTTTATAATTCGGCGGCGGTACGACCGGCGTACCGACTTCAAGTGTAATAATCTGGTGCGCGCGCAACGGAATTGACGCCGGGTCGCCGCTGTAGGTGCTGCCATTCAGGTAGACCGTTACCGGGCCTTTAAACGGGCCAACTTGGTTGGCGTTCAGCGGTTGCCCCCAAATGTCGAAGAAGTTTCCCAGCGTGAATGGTCCGCCGTTCGGATTGGAAACGCTGCCCGCTTCAACATGAATAATGCCGTCCGGACCATGCGTGTGAAGCCAGTAGAGACATCCGCCGTTCGCGTTTGCCGTCATGCCGACGTATGCCGGAATTTGTACCGGTTCGCCGTGATAAAACAGCGCAAGATGCGCGTGAATGTGAACCACGCCGACCTCCATGCTTTGGCATGGAATTCCGTCGACGTCTTGGCCGTGTCCGCCGGTCGCGGTGTCCGGTAAAACGCCTTTCCGAATGTTCGAAACCGGAAAACCGGTTGGTTTGCCGATCGGCTGCAAGTCGCGCAACTGGATCGGCTTGGACGTCGCTCCCGGAGCGGGCGTCGGCGTATTGACGTCAAAGGCGCGGGCCTGGTCGGAGGAACGCTGACCGAAGAACCTCGATACCCCGAAAACTGCAAAGATTACGACCAGAATGACGGCAAAGCCGATGTAGATCGGCATCATTGGGTCGCGTTTGGGGGGCGGCGCTGCGCCTCCGCGCGTACTTCTGCGGCGATCGGCTCGCGATTGGCTCATGTCACCTACTTGACTGCAGCTGCTGTCTGCGCCTGCGGGTCGAGCCGGCGATCGGGAATCAAATAATTGCGCACGTAATCGTCCACCGCATCGTCCAGCGGCATTATCGGCGCATCGTACCCGCTTTGGCGCAGGCGTTCGATGTTGGCGCACGTGTGGTATTGATATTTGTCGCGCAATGATTCCGGCATGTCGATGAACTCGATGCGCTGCGGAACGTTCATCGCGGTAAAGATTGGCTGCACCAAATCGAGCCAGGTATGCGCCAGGCCCGAACCGATGTTGAAGATGCCCGGCGCATCGCGCTGCGCGAGGTGCAGCGTCATCGCCACCGCGTCTTTGACGTACAGGAAATCACGCTGCTGTTCGCCGTCGCGAAAATCCGGCCGGTGGCTTTTGAATAGCTTGATGCTCCCGTGTTCGCGTATTTGGTGAAACGCTTTGTCGACCAAACTGCGCATCTCACCCTTATGGTGTTCGTTTGGACCGAAAACGTTAAAGTACTTTACGCCGGTAATGCGATCCAGTAACCCATGATCGCGGGCATACACGTCGAAACGCTGTTTGGAATACGCGTACATGTTCAGCGGGCGAAGAGAATCCAGATCGGCGCGGTCGTCCAGGTGATCCTCTAAAGCGCCGTAGGTTGCTGCGGAAGACGCATAGACGAGCCGTATTCCGCGCTCCACGCACCAAGACGCCACGTGTTTGGTGTATTCGAAGTTATTGCGCATGAGATACGCTGCGTCGCGTTCGGTCGTCGAAGAGCACGCTCCCAAATGAAGCGTCGTCCGCACGGTTCCAAAGCAGCCCGGCTTGCTGCCGATGCGTTCTTCAAAATCATCGGCATCGACGTAGTCGCGGTACCGCAGCGGCACCAGGTTCTTCCATTTTTCGGAAGTGTCGAGCCGGTCAACGAGGAGAATGTCGCGTACGCCCAACCGGTTCAATCCCCAAATTAGGGCGCTTCCGATGAGGCCGGCGCCCCCTGTGACGACGACGCGACCGCGATCAAGATCATGCATGCCAGCGGGCTAGGTTCCCGGTTTTCGCGACCGAGCCTTCCTGCCCCCGGCATGCATGACTGCGTCTAGAACGGCGCAATAAGGCGCAAGAGCACCGAGCGGCCTTGCGAGATCTGTGTTGTGTTGAATCCGTTTGCAATCTTGATGACGTACTGGTGATTCAGCACGTTTTCGACATCGAGATCGAAGCCCACCGAATGGTCGCCGTTTCGTCCTGCGTTGCGTCCGATAGACCAGTTTGCAAGCAGATGGCTTGGCAGACGGCCACTGAACGCTACCGGCGCACCGTTGACGAAACCTTCAAAGTCTACGGGATAACCTGTACCGTAATCGCCCTGCAGCGTCGTATAGTACGGGTTGCCCGCGCCCCAGCGATGCGTGAACGCGGCATTGAGGGCGACGGTTTGATCGTGATCTTCCGGTGAAAGCTGCTCGATGAGCTGCTCTGTTGTTCCCCCGCTGCCCGGCGGAAACAAGAAGGTGGACCCGGAGATACCGGCGGCCTCCGAGCCGCTCACGGAGGTGGACAAAAACCACGAGTCGTGCGGCGTAGCGTCGCCCTCCATACGAAGTTCCACGCCTTGCGCCCGGCCGATGGAGTTGTTGAACACCGCGAACAGCGGTGTATTGAGCAATTGCGTCGTGTCGAGCACGTTACTTGCGTTGCGCTGCCACCCATTGATGTAGCCGCGCAACGTTGGCGAAAACATATGCGCCAGGCCCATTTCAAAATAGGAGTCTGTTTCGGGTTTGAGGTCGTAAGCGACGGGAGGCGTACAACCTTGTAACACGACGCAGTCGGCGCGAACGTCTTCGAGCTGCGGAGCAGCGTAGAACCGGCCATAATACGCATGGAACGTGTTCCGGGTATCGGGAGCATAGTTCACTCCGATACGCGGACTAAGCTGATGTCCGCCCACATAGCCGGTGGAGTGATCGTAGCGTAACCCGTAGTTGACCGAGACTGATTGCGTGGGTGTCCACTTATCTTCCGCGTACAGACCGATTTGCGTGCCGGGCTGGTCCTGGGTTGTGCTCGCGACCGTCAGGTTCGTGGGCGGCGGCAGCGGATACGAATTGACGACGGTGTTGCACGAGGGATCGTAGCACCCGAAGGTCTCGCTTCCGTGAAACACCTCGCGGCTGGAATCAAGTCCGATTTTGTATGCGTGGTGCTGTGTTGCACGGAAATCCGAGAGCCGCAAGCCCACGTAATTCGCCGTTCGGTCTTG
>DASRSF010000092.1:0-1950 GCA_035656615.1 Vulcanimicrobiaceae bacterium
TGTTTGATCTGTCCGCTGCTGCAAGCATGCGCCGCTGCGCCGCTCGACGCTGCGCGACTGGACGCCGCACGCCGTAAGTTCGGTCCGGCCCGCTCGCCGCAGGAGCGCCTGCCGTTCAAAGAAACATCGCGATACGCCCGCGGCCGCATCGTCGACCGGCTGCGTTCCCTGCCGCCCGGGCAGCGTATCTCGTTATTGGATCTCGAACATGAAATGACGCGGCATATCAATCGGACTGCGAACTTCTCCGCCATTATTCAGGCACTGCGAAACGACGGTTTGCTTGAAATGGACGGAGAATCGGTCTGTCTGAAAAACTAAACCGGCACCTGTTACGTCGAGGGCTTCGTATGCGACTTTTTTGCTCCGTCTTTGCAGCGGCGATCATGTGCGCAGGCAGCGCCGCCGCTGCTCGTACAATCGACTTTCCCGACGTTCGCCGGATCGTCTCGCTGAGCGATCCGCAGCTCTCGCCGGACGGCTTGCGCGTCGTCTACGTGCGCGCGGTGGCCGATTACTCGAAAGACAAGCGGAACTCACAGATCGTTTTGATCAACGTGCGAACCAAGCAACGCCGGCCGCTCACGTTCGAGCGCACCGGTGTTTCTTCGCCGCGATGGTCCCCCGACGGTCGCAGAATCGCATTTTTAGCACCCGTCAAGGACGAAAAGAGCGGTGATGAGCAAGATCAGATTTTCGTGCTTCGCCTGGACGGCGGCGAAGCAAAGCAGATCACACAAGCGCCGCAGGGTGTCGACAATTTTTCGTGGAGTCCGGATGGATCGCGATTTTCGTATGTTACGCAGAATGAAGATCCCGCCAAGAAGCAGATCGACGCGCACCTGGATGCTTTTGAAGTTGCCGACAACGACTACTTGCACACGTCCGCTGCCATCCCGGGGCATCTTTGGATAGTCGCCTCGGACGGCGGAAAAGCGCGCCGGCTCACGGATGGACCATGGAGCCTGGAGACGGTCGATCCAACTGTAACCTCCGACGTAACCTGGTCCGCGGATGGGCGCTCCATTGCGTTCATCCATTTTCCGACGCCGCTCATCGGTGACTCTCTGGGTTCGGTTATCGAAACCGTCGACGTTCGTTCCGGGCGTGCTTCACGTTTGACCGGGAATGATTCGCTCGAAGGCAATCCGGCGTTCGCTCCCGCCGGGCCGGAAATCGCATATACGCGCAACACCTCCGGTGATCCGACTGCCGGCGTATCGTTGTACGTCACACGTATCGGCGCGGGCCCCGGTGTGAACGTACGCCGGCGAATAGACCGTGAGATCGACGGTATGGCGTGGGCGCAAGACGGACGTTCACTTTGGCTGTTCGGACCCGACCGCGAACAAACGGCGGCATGGTTCGTTTCATCGGACGGCACGCGCGTAACCAGAGCCGATCTGCACGGCGTTGGGCTGCTCAACACCGGCAATACTGCAAAAAACGGCGCTCTGGTCTTCATCGGCGAGACGCCGCAACGGCCGCCGGAGGTGTATGTGTTGCGCTCTGCGTCGAGCGTTCCCGCTGCTCTGACGAACGAGAACTCGGCGGTTGTAAAAGGCATTGAATTAGGGCGCCCCGTTGCAGTGCGCTGGAGGAACGGGCGCTTCACAGAGGACGGCGTGCTTACGCTGCCGCCGCGCTTCAACCGCGCGCGTGCGTATCCGCTGGTGTTGATCGTGCACGGTGGTCCGCAAGGCGCAAGCACGATCGGTTGGAATTCGCAAGCGCAGCTGTTTGCCGCTCACGGCTACTTGGTGTTCAGCCCGAATTATCGCGGCAGCACGAATCTGGGCGATGCATATGAGCGCGCGATTACGCGGGATGCCGGCGAAGGCCCGGGGCGCGACGTTATGGCGGGCATTGTGCAGGTGGAACGGACGTACAAGATCGATCGGTCACGCGTAGCGGTCTCCGGGTGGTCGTACGGCGGCTACATGACGTCGT
>DASRSF010000093.1:0-13537 GCA_035656615.1 Vulcanimicrobiaceae bacterium
ATCGACTGGTCGTCGTCACCGACGACCGTCACGTTTTTGTGCTTGTCGCCCAAAATGGCGATAAGGCGATACTGGGCAAAGTTGACGTCTTGGTACTCATCGACCAAGATGTACTGAAACTTCTTCTGCCACTTGGTGCGCGTCGTTTCATCTTTCTCGAAAAGATCGATCGTGCGGACGATCAGATCGTCGAAATCCAAGCTATTCGACTCGGCCAGCCGCCGCTGATATTCCGTGTAAACATTGGCAAACCGCTCGCCGATGAACGAAGTGCTGCGCTCATGATACTGATCGGGCCAAATCAGCGCGTTCTTCGCCTTGCTGATCTCCGCCAGGCACGCGCCGGCTGTGAGCTGACGCTCGTCGTAATCTAGATCCGCAAGAATGTCCCTGACGAGCGAACGCTGATCCGCGTCATCGATGATCGCGAAGTTCGGGGCCACGCCGATGCGGCCGCCGTCGCGGCGCAGCATGCGAACGCACATCGAATGAAAGGTTCCGACCCAAAGGTCGCGCGCCGCACTTCCAACCATGCGCTCCAGACGCGTCTTCATCTCGCCCGCGGCTTTGTTTGTAAACGTCACAGCGAGAATGCGATCCGGCATGACGTCCAGTTCACTCAGCAGATATGCAATGCGGTGCGTGAGCACACGAGTTTTACCGCTTCCTGCTCCGGCAAAAATCAAACACGGGCCGTTCGTATGGCGGACGGCGGCAGACTGCACATCATTAAGGCCTTCGGTCTTGGTGATCATCGCGTAATACTTCTCCACAACACGAAAATCGGCCTCGCTAGCCAGCGTGTATAGATTTTTGTCGCAGCTAGCGTGCCACTGAAAGCGCAGCGGCGGGGCGTGCCGCCACGGCATATGCGCTCGCGAGGTAGGCGAGCGTAGACTCCGCTCCCATGTTCATGTTCACGGATGTCTCGTTCAGTCCGTCAAGACAGCCGCCGCTGCGCGCCATCGCGATGCCGCGCGAATTACGGCCGTAGTACCAGTCCAATCCCAACTGCGCGCACGCCCGGTACGCTGGGTCGCCGGTCGCGTCGTAGGCCACCAACGCGGCATCGACAAGCGCCGCGGCTTCGAGCGGCTGTTGAGCGTATTTCGCCTTCGTACCGCCTCGCGGGTACCAGCCCTCGTTCCCAACGGGGACGTGGACGCCGTTCTCCACTGTGGCATTTTGATAAAAGTCGAAGGTGCGCAGTCCGATCGCGATGAGTTCGTCGTCGTGGAGCAAGAGACCGGCGCGCAGAACGGCCTCCGGCAGTCGCGCGTTATCGTACGTCAGTTCGTTCTCAAACCATTGCCACTGCGCGTCGCGGACATCAAGATATCGCCGCTTGAAGTCTTCAGCGAGCCTTCGTAAGGCCCGGTAATATTCGGGCGCGTCATCATCGGCGATTCCGGATTGACCGGCATGCGCGAGTCCGATCATCGCATACGCTTGCGAGCGCGCATAGGTAAGCCATTCCAGTGAACGCATCGCTTTGACGAAGAGTTTTTTCGACGTGCGCCGCCATGACGTGCGCTGCGCGTAACGCATGCCGTACCCCAACGACCAAATCGCGCGTCCGACTGAATCATGCGTGCCCACGGCGTCAAGCCATGTGCGTTCGTAGCTCATGAAGTTGTGGAAGCGCCCGTCGGGCAGCTGCGCATCGTGCAAAAACGACAGATACGTTCCGGCCAGGCGTTGCGCGGCGGCGTCCTGCGGATCGATTTCCAATTTTGCGAGCGCTACCATGTAGGCGCGCGATATGTCGTCCGTGCAATACCCGGTGGACCGGTTCGGCACGTCCTCGACCGCGTGCTGAATCACACCGGTATCGTCGCTAAGCGTAATCAGATGTTCAAGGGTCGGCAGGGCGCGCGCGCCGTCTAGTTTATGCAGAATGAATCAACTCCAAAATAGGGGACGGCGCCAGCTCCGCAAAGAGCTTGCCGTACTCGGCGGCGACATGCGGCCAGGTCATCTGGCGCCCGAAACGGTACGCGCGGCGCTCCGTGGCCCGGCGCAGCGCCGGGTCGTCCAGCAAGCCGTTGATGATGCGCGCAATCGATCCGGCGTCCCGGAACTTGCACAGAAATCCGCGATGATTCGCGAGCACTTCCTGCGCGTACAAATACGGCGTGGAAACGATGGCTTTGCCGCAGCCGACCGCATACGCCAGCGTGCCGCTGACAATCTGCGTCGGGTTGAGGTACGGCGTCAAATAGATGTCCGTCGCTTCCAGGTAGCTGACCAATTCGTCAAAGTCCAGGTACTTGTCGATGAGCTGCACGTTATGCTGCAAGCCGTAGTCGCGCACCATCTGCTGCAGCGACTCGCGATACGATTCGCCTTCTTGGCGGCGCACGACCGGGTGCGTTTCGCCCAGAATCAGATACAGCGCGTCGGGATGCCGCTTGACGATTTCCCGCATGGCTTCGATGGCGTATTCCAAACCTTTTCCGCGATTGATCAGGCCGAACGTCGAGATAACCATGCGCTGACCGATGCCGAAGGATGCCTTGAACGGCGCCGTGTCGCGAAATTCTACGTCGGGAACGCCGTGGTGCACGACGCGAACGCGTGATGGATCGACGCGGTAAACGCGATCGAGCAGATCGCGGCCCGTCTCGGAGAGCACGACGACCTTCGTTGAAAACGCGCATAATTCGCGCGTAACGCGAAGCATGATCTCATCGGGTTCGGGCAGTACCGTATGCAGCGTCAAAACCGCCGGCTTTTCCAGCCGCATCAGCAGGTCGATGAGCCACTCGCCGCGCTCACCGCCGAACAAACCGTACTCGTGTTGAATATTTAGTACTTCGGCCGGATGCGCATTGACAATTGCGGCGATATCGCTATAGCACTCGCGACGATCTTGCTGCAGGCGGGCGACGACTTGTGGGCCGTAATGACGCACTTCACCGCCCGGCTCATCGATCGCGATAATCTCGCTGCTCGTTCCGAACGCCGCATCATATGCGTCGACGACATCTTTTGTGAAGGTGGCAATTCCGCATTCGCGCGGCGGAAATGAGCCCATGAAGAGCGTACGCGGAACAGAAGCCACGGCCAGCGCGTCCTGGGGTCTCCCTATCACCTACGGTCTCTCCTACACGCCAGCTGGGTCGGAAAAATTCAAAATTCGACGGGAGAGCAAAGCTGGCGGCTACTCCCCTGATTCGGACGAGGCATTTATACCCGATAGACTAGTTCCAATAAACCTAGCGGCGCAGAAAGGGTTGCGCTTGCTTATTTTGCTGCGCCCAGGGGAGCGCCCGGTCCGAGCCTTGAGCCTTCGGGCACAATAGTGCCGGGTTCGACGACCACGTTATGGCCAATAACGCTTCCGGCACCGATCTTCGCGCCCGCTCCGATATGCGAGCCGCCGGCAACGATCGATTCCTGGATTTGCACGTCGTTCTCCACCACGACGTTATCCCAAAGCACGCTTTCCGCAATCACGGCGTGCGCACCGATGCGGCAGCCGGTTCCCAGCACGACGTTGGGGCCAACCGTTGCGGTAGCGTCTATGGAAACACCGGCTTCCACGTGTACGGGAGCAACCAGATTCGCACCGGTACCCGAACCTGCGAACGCGCCGGCGCCCGGGCCGCTGATTCCGGGTTCCATCTTCAGCGGCATCGCACCCGAAAGAATGTCGCGGTGCGCGTTCAAATATTGCTCCGGACGTCCGACGTCGATCCAATAATCGCTGGTGGTATACGCGTAGAGCGCTTGGCCTTCACTCAAAATTTTCGGAAACGTCTCACGTTCGATCGAAACGTTTCGACCGGGCGGAATCATCTCCAGCACCGCAGGCTCAAGCAAGTACGTTCCGGCATTCACCTCATTCGTGGGCTCACTGCCTTTTGGCGGTTTCTCGACGAACTGTGCAATTCGCCCCGCCTGGTCGTGCACGACGCAACCGAAGGCCGAGGGATCGTCCACGCGTATCAGGTGCAGAACGCCTAGTCCGCCCTTCTCGCGATGATAGGCAATCATCGCGTTGAGATCCAGACTGGTGAGAATGTCGCCGTTCAGAACGAAGAACGGCCCGTTAATATGCTGCTCTACATTCTTTATCGCACCGGCCGTGCCAAGCGGTTCGTCCTCGATGACGTACGTGATATTCATACCGAGCCGCGAACCGTCGCCGAAGTATTCGGTAATTGCTTGCGGCATATAGCCGGCCGGCAGAATGACCTCGCGGATACCGACGTCGTACAGCCGCTCCAGCGTGCGGGCCAAAAACGGGACGTTCATAATCGGCACCATCGGTTTGGGCGTGCCGAATGTCAGCGGCCGCAGCCGCGTCCCCTCACCCCCAACCAGCACAATTGCCTGCACGAGCACCCTCCAAAAGCAAAAAAAGCAAGCAGGCACAGTCTTGCGCCTCTTCCCTGGGGTATTCCCCTACGCGCCGACCGGTAAAACGCGCCTGCCCGCGCCCCCACGCGTGGCGTTTCCCCAGGGCGCCTGGAGGGAACCACTACGTTGTTTACGTGTGAGGGGAGAGGACGATAGCTTGAAACTCAATGGGGTGCAACAACGCCGCATGACGACGGGCATCGCGGGCTTTGATGAAGTGCTTCACGGCGGTTACGTTGCCGGAAGAACCTATTTGTTGACCGGTCCCCCGGGTGGCGGAAAGACCACCTTCGGCTGGCATTTCTTAGTGGCAGGAGCGCAGGCGGGCGAAAAAGCCATGTTCGTGACATTCGGCGAGTCCGAACACGAACTGCGTGCTAATGCACGCGAGAGCGGTTTCGATACGTCCGGAGTTGACCTTTGCGATTTGAGCCCATCGTCCGATTTGTTTGAGAAGATCCGCAGCTATGACATCTTCTCCGCGGCGGAGGTCGAGTTGGAGCCGACAACGCAGCGCATCATCGAGGCGGTGCAACGGGTAAAACCGCAACGTATCTTCATCGATTCCATGACGGCGTTACGCTATCTGGCCAAAGACGCGCCGGAGTTTCGCCGTCAAACTCTTTCGTTTTTGCGGTACTTGCTGAAGACTGGCAGTACCATCGTGATGACGTCCGAAGCCAGCCTGGAGTCGCCCGATGACGATTTGCGATTTCTCAGCGACGGCGTTATCGAATTGGATCCGGACAACCGGCGCCGCACGCTCAAAGTGACCAAGCTTCGCGGATCCGATTACGAAGGCGGAATGCATACCTTGCGGCTCACCTCGCATGGTGCCGTCGTTTACCCGCGCTTAGTTCCTCGGCAGCACATGGTCGAATTCGAACCGGAATTGCTGTCTTGGGGCATACCGAAGCTGGATCAACTTACGCACGGCGGACTGGAGCGTGGGACGATCTCGCTCATCACCGGCCCCAGCGGCATCGGTAAAACGACCGTCGGCATGCAGTTCGTCAAAGAGGCGGCACAGCGCGGCGAGCGCAGTGCCGCGTACACGTTCGACGAGCCACGGGGCACGCTGCTGCGCCGCTGTGAAGCAATCAACACGCCTGTCACGCAGATGATTCAGAACGGTACGCTGGACGTAACCTACGTCGAGGCGCTCCAGTACTCTGCCGACGAGTTCGCGAACCTCGTGCGCAGCGACATCGAGCGAAAAGGCACGCGCGTCGTAATGATCGACAGTATCAGCGGTTACAAACTCGCGGTGCGCGGCGAGGACTTGAACGAACGGCTTCACGCGCTTTGCCGCTATTTGCAGAACGTCGGCGTAACGGTTCTGCTAATCAACGAAGTCCGGGACTTTATGAGCTTCCGCATAACGGAAGTCGATGCAAGCTACCTAGCGGACAACGTGATATATATGCGTTACGCGGAACACCAAAACGACGATCGCACGGAGATTGGGCGCGTCATCGGCGTGCTGAAAAAGCGCTTGAGCGATTTCGAGAGCTGCATCTACAATTTCGCCCTCACGTCGAAGGGGATTGCCATCGGCGAACCGGTACGCGACTACAGCGGCCTATTCGGCGTGCTGCAATCGGTGCAGTCGAGCGAACAGTAAACGGTGGAACGCATTTTGGTCATTCTCGCGAACCGCGAGAACCGTCACCTTCTTGCCGAAGTCCTCACGCCGCTGTACGAGGTCGTATTCGACTTTTCCAGCGCCGACGACGAAACCGCGCCCGAACTGGATCTGGTGATTCTCGACGGTTCATCGCTTAAAGCGAACGCGGATCGTCTTGCGCTGGAGCGATCCACCGTTGAGCCGGTCATGCTTCCGGTGCTCTTGCTCAGCGACCGAAGGGCCGTCACAAAAATGACGCAAGAACTCTGGAGCGTCGTCGACGACGTCGCACTGCGGCCGCTCTCAAAGGTGGAAATGCGTGCGCGCGTGGACAGTTTGCTCAAAGCGCGGCGCCTTTCGCTGCGCCTGCGCGAAGTCTCGTCCGCGTATCAACACGAACGGCGCGTAGCGCAGCGTTTCCAAAAGGCCGCACTGCCGCGCGCGCTTCCGCAAATCGAGGGCTTGACGTTCAGCTCGTTCTACCGGCCGGGAATCGACGAAAGTCAAATCGGCGGCGACTGGTACGACGCCTTGGAACTGAGCGACGGCCGCGTCATGGTTTCCATAGGCGATGTTTGCGGCTCCGGTCTTGATGCTGCCGTCGCTATGGCCAATGCGCGGCAGCTGCTGCGCGGCGTGGCGCAGATCCACGACGACCCCGGAACGATGCTCGACGCTGCCGATCGCGCGGTGCAAGCAGAAAACGCACAAGGGATGGTCACCGCCTTCGTGGCGATTTTCGATCCGGTCACCGGCCTGCTCACGTACGCGACGGCCGGCCATCCGCGTCCGCTGCTGCGCTACCCGAATGGCCGGATTGCGGAACTTCGTTCCGACGGTGCGCCGCTGGGTGTTCCGTTTCGCGTCGAGCGCACAGTTGAGTCGATTGAGTTGCCGCTGGGCTCAATGCTCGTGCTCTATACCGACGGACTTACCGAAGCCACGCGCAACATGCTGGATGGCGAGAAACGCCTGTACGAGGCAATCAGCGATCCCGATGTGTTGAACGCGCCGAACGTTGCGCTTGCAATTCACGATGCGGTCGTGGCCGACGGCGCGCGCGACGACGTGGCCGTTATGACGATGGCGCATGTCGAACACGCAAATCGTCTGGCGCATTGGTCCTTCGACGTGAATGATCCCGAAATGGCATACGCGGTGCGCAGAGAATTTCTACTGGAATTGGAGCGCGGGGGCGTGCCGCAGGACGCGCGCGAGTCGGCGGAGCTGGTGTTCTCGGAGCTCATCGGCAACGTCGTGCGCTTCGCCCCGCGTTGGGCAGACATCACGCTGGATTGGCCCGGCGGCCGCCCGGTGCTGCACGTCCTGGACGGCGGACCGGGTTTCCGGCACGCGCCGAAGCTTCCTGAAAATCTGTTGAGCGAACAGGGCCGAGGACTCTTCATCGTATCCCGGCTCACCTCCGAATTCCACGTCGCCCGCCGCCCCAACGGCGGAAGTCACGCACGCGCAGTACTCCAAGCCTCCTAACCCACCAAACAACCCAGCGCACCAAGCATCCTAACCCACAAACAACCCAGCGCACCAAGCATCCTAACCCACCAAACAACCCAGCGCACCAAGCCCCAAATTGTCGTGACGGGCCGCCCCCAGATTGTCATGGTGAGCCTGTCGAACCACAGCCGAGCATAGTCGAGGCTCACCCACTTTTGCGTTCGTGATGGTGATCAGAGTGATGCGTTCACGGCCTCGGCAGGCTCGGCTGTGGTTCGACAGGCTCACCATGACATCGGGCTGCTCAGCGTGATAGTTTGGGACGCCGGCTCCCCTGACGGCCGCCCTCTATAGAAGTCCGCCGCAACGTAGCCTCTTGACGCACCTGTACGCCTGGTATAGTATGGCAGAGTAGTCTATTACGCAGACTACTCTGAGGAGCACACCATGGATGCACAGGAAGCTCGCGATCACATTGAGATGGTCGATCGCATTCTTACTCGAGTCGAGGGCGAACCCGTCCGGTACATCCCTGGCTTGATTATCGCGTGGGGACTGGCCGCAGCTGCAATCGACGCGGGCCAACAAATGGCCGTTTTAGGCACGGGCGGCCGCGCAGGCTTGTGGCTCGCCGCCGCGGCGCTTATTGCCGGCATCGTCTATTCCGTCGCAGTTACCATTGCGATTGCCCGCGGCTGCCGGTACGAAACGATGACGATCACGGAAATGCGCTTGGGGCGGATCATGGGAGCGGTGTGGTTCACCGTATTCGTCGCCGCGTTCGCGCAGCCGCATGTTTTTGCCGGATGGGGCGGAGCGGCGGTGTGGAGCATGGGCGCTGCGATTATGATGCTGATGAGCGGATTCTCCGGCGACCGCAGGGGCCTGGCGGGCGGATTAATCTTGCTTGCGTCCGTGCTCGCTGCAAACTATTTGTTCCCCCACGTACCAGGCTACGTGTTGGCGGCAGGCTTCATTTTTGGTTACGCAGTTCCGGGCGTTTTGTTCCTTTTGCAAGGGCCGAAGGAAGCGTAGTGGATGAGCTGCTGCTCTCAAAGATCCGCCTTGAAGTGATCGCCGAGTTGCTAACGGCGGACCTAATTCCGTTTAGCGATCTTCAGCGAGCGACGCAGACGACAAACGGCAATCTGGGAGCCCATCTTGCAAAGCTGGTCGGCGCGAACTACATCGCTGAAGAAAAGACGTTCGTAAACCGCAGACCTCAAACCCGTTATAGTTTAACCCGACGCGGACGTGCAGCGTTCGTACAGCACGTTCGTCAAATGCAGGCACTTCTCAAAGAATAGGAACTTCATACCATGTTGCACACAATTGCGCTGCTTCTTGCAGCGGCCAGTTCTGCTCCCGCTGTGCCGCAATGCAGCGCAGCCACGCAGTTTACCGGGACGATCTGCACTCCCGCAACGCCGGGGCGTCATCCTGCGATCATTCTGCTCGGCGGCTCTGAAGGTGGCGACATGATGTCGCACGCAGCACCACAGTTTTCACAGCGGGGCTACGTCGCGGTTTCCGTAGCGTACTTCGGGGCGCCTGGACTACCGCAAACGCTCGAGAATATTCCTGTGGAGACGATCGGCAATGCTATTAGCGTAATCACTTCACGCCAAGATGTCGATCCCAACCGCATTGCCATTATGGGCCTTTCCAAAGGCGGCGAACTAGCGTTGCTTGCGGCCTCAATATATCCTCAGATACATGCGGTTGTTGCCGATGTGCCAAGTCCATTTGCGTGGCAGGGAATCGCGCAGGGATACGGCGCGCCGGCCTCGTCGTGGACATACAACGGTAAGCCGTTACCGTATGTAGCGTATGCTCCGGCGATGGGCCAAGTGTTTGCTAATGCTTTTACCACACATGCACCGCTGGATCTGCGGAAAGGCTACGACGCCTCAATGCAGGAGAATCGTGCCCAAATCGCCGGCGCCATGTTTCATCTGGAAAATATCAAAGGTCCCGTACTATTCGTGGGCGCCGGTGACGACCAAATTTGGAACTCGGTGGCGCTTTCCGAAATTGGCCTAACGTATCTTCACCAGCACGCGCATGCGTACGCCGATGCGCTTTTGCAATATCCGCAGGCGGGGCATATCTTTCTTTTTTCGACTCCCAATCGTCCGATGACGAGCGCGCCCATGGGACCCATGACGCTTTCATTGGGCGGTACGCCGAAAGCGAACGTCAACGCCTCCGCACAAGCGTGGCCCAAGATATTTACGTTCATCAGCGAAGCGCTGAAATAACGCGCGATGCGAAAAAGTTTTTAGGAACATGCATTTCGCCAAGGTCACGGCTCGTCTTGCATTTCATGCCAATGCAGGTCTCCCGGTCCCGCCGATCGCTGCAAGACGTTATGAACCGCCGGAATGATCGTGTGATAGTCGGCTTTCTCAAGCAAATCGCCCAGTGCGCGATAGATAGTTATGGTATCGCGTAACTGCGTGAGCGTATCGGTCAGCCTCGGCATTCGGGCCAGCGGTTCGAACGGTTTGAGCGTCTGGCCGAACGGCGTCATTGCTTGGCCTGGGAAACCGGCGATGCTGCGAAACAGCAACTCGGCGTACGATGCGTTTGCCCATCCGAAATCGGCTCTGGTAAAGAGCCAGTAGCCGTTAGGCCAGAAACTCTCGTGAATGAGCCCGTCGGAACTGTCGGTTTCCGCCAGCGTGGTAATCGCCTGCGTGACTTCCGTCTCCGAAGTGGCTGTCAAAGCGCGGGCAATAATACCGAGCGGCCAAACGAATCCGCGGGGGGTGTGTGCGCTGCCCAAACCCTCAGCATAAGCGCCCTTGAAATAAAATGGATTGCCTTTCGCGAGCGTATAGGCCCGCGTGTTGAGGTAGACGGGATCATACGGCGAACAATAGCCGATATAGGGTAGCGAGGTTAGATTTGGGATGTTCGCGTCATCGATGTACAGGTTGTGTCCGAGTCCGTCGGTCTCATATACGTATACCCAGCCGCCATAAGCAGGGTTCCAAACGCGCCCATAACGCTCGATTCCAATTTGAACCTGCGAGGCTATGGAGTGCGCTTCATTCGCCAAATTACGGTCGTGATAGCCGACCGCTGCAAGCTGGGCAATGTCGAACAGCGCGACAGCAGCAATTGCCTCCTGCGGAATATTAAAATGATATCGGACCGGATCGTCGGAAGGCCGGTATGCTGTCCAAATCATGCCTGTGCCGGTGTTGTACGCATGCCCCTGGTATGGTTGCGAATCCGGGTAATGGCTGCACGTCGCGTGGAGCTGCTCGCAGCGCCACGTGTCGACCGCGCGCCACAGAGCCTGGTGAAGTGCCGGAGTAAAAATGAGGCGCGAGCGCGTAGATTCCGAATACACCCACGTTAGCAGCACGGGCCAAGCCAGCGAATCCGCTTCCCACTTTCGTTCCCACACGCTGTAGTCTGCTCGAAATGCATTCGCGTACGGATCTACAACGATGTTCTTCGCGTTGCGTTCGATGACCCCGGAAAACCGCAGCGCGAGCACCGGATAGGCGCGTGCAAAGCGCACATATGGAATCGTCTGGGCAGAAGAATCGCGCAGCCACATTGCGGGTATGTCGCCGGTTTGCACGTACGTGGTGTGGTCGGGTTCGCTATAAAAGTCCGAGAAGAGCGTATGAAACAACGAAGCAGCTTCTATTTGCCGCGCACGGTGCCCGGTAAGGGGAATAACCAGAGGCTGAGCGTGCAATGGCGGCGTGGCAACTGTAACGCCCAGTATCGCCAGGACGCTGCAGCGAAAAACGCGCATTCCGGGTTTGGCATTGGAGTGGCGCAACTATCTGGAACCTCCGCCGGCAGAGCGAGGTAAGCGCAGTGCTCGGCGCGGGGGGCCGCTAGCCGCCGCGCACCGCCAGTCGCACAAGCGACGGGACGTCACCGTTTCGACGAAAAACAAAGAGGCCCGGCAACGTTGCGGGCCTCGGGACACGTAGTCACCGCATCCGGAAGCAGCTGCGGGTGCCGCGAACGTGAACGCAAACTGCTGTTCGAGGTGATCGAGGTCGAGATGGACGACTACACGGCCAGGGATTTATTGCTTCGTGCAAACTGATTTGAAGTTGTGTACGCCTTTGGCATCCGCGTATTGCCCGGTTACAGTGTAGGTATTGCCCATCGTTCTCAAGGTCGCCGGATAGTTGCGGTTAACTCCGGTCATCATCGGCCACGCGGGGTTCCAAGTGGCGTTATTCGGATCCGAGGCCGTTGTGTTGAAGACGCTGGACGCTCCCGAGTCGAACAGGCTCACGGTGTAGTATTGCCGTAAGCTGTGTGACCAGCGAGTATACGAGGTGTTTGGGGTGTCTCCCGTCTCTCGTCCTACGAAGTAGTTGCCCTGTTGTTTAGTCACAACAACGTCAGCGTTCTTGCTTGCGGGCGTGTTTTTGCAGGTCCAAGTGCCCACTTGCGCTTTTAATTTAGCGAACTGCTGTTGGTCGTATGCCGTAAACCCAGGCGTCCCGGATGCTGCCGTAACGGGCAGCGGAATGATGGCGGCCAGCATAGCAACGAAAAATAGCCGTTTCATATTATGCCTTTCTGAAATGACAACGAAAACGGGAGCTGATTCGGCGTTCCACGTAACGGGTCCGCTGACCAGTAGTTGCCTTAAGGCGATGTGTCGCGGCGCACGACTCGTTTCGGGGGTCGTTAGGGACGATTTGCCGCACGGTAACAGTCCGGGTCCATTCACTTACACGCGAGTCCGCATTGCTCCGCCGACACACCACACAGTATCGCTTACCGTTGCCATCGGTGTGGTGAACGGTTCCCGCGCACCGCCGGCGGTCGGGCATCCTTAAGCAACAGTACATGGCGTCGTTCCCCCGGTTCGGTATCCCCTTCATCGTGTCACAATGCGTAGATCAGTCCCGGCCAATAGTCGCAATGGCGGCCAGAATGGAAGGCCGCAGTTTCGGCCGTTTCCACGGAAAAAATATCGAAGCTGCCATCGGGATTTCGCGCCGGAGTAATTATTGCCCGGCGTCCGTCGTCGGCGCGACGATAGCACATTGCGTACCATACGGAGACTGCTTCGTAGACGCCGCTCGGAACCGCAAATACGATGGGTGACGCGGTGGTATCACCCGGATCGATGGTTTCGTCAAACTGGCCACCCATCGCGTGCCATGGGATGAAGAAGGTTTGTAGGAGCGTTTGACGCATGGTCATCGCGCGCGATTCGAGAACGATCTTGTTCGTTCCAGGCCGCAGTTGCTCCCTAGTCGGCACCTCTGCGAGGCCCTTGCCGCCGGCCGCGTAGCGTAGCCCGTAGACGTTTAGAACGTACCCGTCGATTTGTACCGGCGTCAACCCCTTGTTATGCCAGGTGGATTGAATGGTGACCAGCTCTTTATTATGGATCAGGGCGTCGTGTTGCACGTGAACCGAAAAGTCAACATTTGGCGCTTCCGCCCCCGGTTTTATCCGCTCTTGATAAACGAAAACGTAGAGGCCCCATGCGGCGGCGATGATAAACGCGGCAATTTCTATGACGTGGCGCCAATGCTCGACACGCGACGGGTGTGTGTAAACGTGTTGCGACGGTGCGTCGTCGTTCATGCTGTGCCTCGCCGTTGGAGGCACGATTCTTTACCGCTGCGCCGATACACTACGCAATACCGTTGACCGTTGTCGTCGGTATGGTGAACCGTCCCGGTGTAACCCCAGGCTTTGCACTTCGTCGGGTCGATGCCGCGATTTGTTCGACTACCGCCCATGCGCGTTTTCCATTCACTGCCGGATAAGTTCGCGACCGTATGCGGTGCGTATCGTTAACCTATTCCTCCCCGTCGTAATAGTCTAACGGCTCGCCACGAAAAAGCCGGTACGCGGGAGACATCACAGCCCATTTGTCGCTGTCGGGATAATACCATGATTCACCCATCGGATTATCTGCAATGACGTACACAACGAGATCTTCGTCGCTATCATTAATCACCTGATGCGCTTCTCCAGGTTTGAAAAGAAAGGCGTCACCGGCTTCGATTGGGTCCTTACCATCCTGGTGCCTCGACCGGAAATAACGTGATAGAACTCCCATTGTGCGCTGTGTGAGTGATA
>DASRSF010000094.1:0-2707 GCA_035656615.1 Vulcanimicrobiaceae bacterium
TGCTGGAGTACGTTGCTCGCGCGCGTGAGAACGTTATGGGCGTTTATTGCGAGGTCGAACTCACCGGAACGTTGCGCGCGGGAGATCCCTTGGTTTTGCGCGATCGCTGAACCTCGCGCACGACGTTTTCGAGCGCATCGATGTAGTCCAAAAAACGTTGGCGGCCCTGGGCGGTGATGCGAACAATCGTCTGTGGACGGCCTTTTCCGGTAATACGCTGCGCCTGCACGATACCGAGCTCCGCCAGCGCATGCAGATGACGGTTCAGGTTGCCGTCGGTCAGGTCGCACGTTTCTTGCAGTTGCGTAAACGATACACCCTCGGGACCGGCGATCAGCGCGCTGCAGATGGCCAGGCGCCCACGTTCGTGAAAAACGCGGTCCAGGCCGCTATAGGCGAACGGTTTTTCACTCATAGGATGTTTCGCTCGCCAATGATTGCGCAACCGATGAGGATCTGCCCCAGGCCGAAGCCCAGCGGCAAAACCCACCAACTCAGCGCGATGAAAGCCGGAACGAACAACAATCCGATACCGGCCAGCAGAAAGCCGGATGCGATGAGAACGACCGGGCGTGGTAGGGTCGTGCGAGAAGCGAACAGACCGACGCCGTAGCAGCCGTACCAAACAGCGGGCAGCAGAGTGTAGAGATTCAACCGAAGCAACGCAATCGACAACGTCGCGCCCAGAACGAGCGCAGGCAGAATCGAGTACCCCACGGTAGCCGTTTGCCAGCGGTCCCGAGCGGTGGCGTCGTTGACGTACCAATGCGCGATCGCGCCATAATTTACCAATACTGCCGCAGCGCAGCATACCAGCCACAACGCTACGTACAGATGTCCTTGGTGCACGGTGGATACCGTGGGCACCAGAAGCGCTTGCACAACGCCGCCTGCAACGGCAAATACGCCCGACGTCATCGCCGCAATACCGGAATATCCGCGGAAACGCTGCGCATGACCGAGGCGCTCGCGCACCTCGGCAATATCTGCCAGAGCCCGTTCAAGATCGGTCATCGCTATTTACTTTGTATCACAAAGCGCGTCGGCCTTCAATCGCTTTGGCGAGCGTAACCTCATCCGCGTAGTCAAGGTCGCCGCCGATAGGCAGGCCGTAGGCCAGTCGCGTGACCGCGACGCCCACCGGCGTGATGAGCCGCGAGAGGTAAAGCGCGGTCGCTTCGCCTTCCGCGTTCGGATTGGTAGCGATGATGATTTCAGAGGGCGATTCGGCGGCGATGCGCTCGATGAGTTCCTTCACATGCAGCTGCGCGGGCCCAATTCCGTCCATCGGGGAGATCAATCCGCCCAGAACGTGATAGCGTCCCTTGTATGCCGACGTCCGCTCGAGGGCGAAGATGTCTTTGGCTTCGGCGACCACGCAGATTGTCGAATGATCACGCCGCTCGTCGCTGCAAATCGCGCACGGTTCATCTTCAGTAATCGAGTAACAGATCGAGCACAGGCGCACGCGGTCTTTGACCGCGATGATCGCTTCGGCAAGCGCCTGCGCCTCGTTGCGCGGGCGATTCAGTAAATAGAACACCAGGCGTGCCGCAGTTTTGGGGCCGACCGTCGGCAGCTTGCTGAATTCGTTGATGAGGGTTTGCACGGGGCCGGCAAGCGCCGATGAGTTCGGCATGCGCGGCGCCGCTACATCAAGCCGGGAATCTTCATCCCGCCCGTTAATCGGCCCATTCGGCTCTGGGCGGTTTCGTCGATTTTCTTGAGCGCGTCGTTGAACGCCACGACGAGAAGATCTTCCAACGTTTCAACGTCTTGCGGATCGACGGCCTGCGGCGATATCGTCACGCTCTTCACCCGGTGGTCGCACGTCATTTCAACTTTGACGCTCTCGCCGGATGCGTTGCCGGTGACGACGGTGGAGGCCAGTTCGTCCTGCGCCTTGGCCATTTCTTGTTGCATCTTGCGCATCTGCGCCATCAATTGTGCCTGGTTCATTATTTTATCCGCTCGTTGAGATAAGAGAAGAGTTCGTCTGCGTCATCCTTGCCCGCCGGCTGCACCACAGGCTGCGCACCATCCTGCAAGCGGCCCGCTCCGCGCGCCGCCACGCCGCCCTTGGCGCGTGCCGGAGCAGCGCTTCCGGCTTGAAACCGGACGGACAGCTTCGTTCCCAACGCCTCTTGAAGCGCCCGCTGTATCAGAGCGGCGTTGTCCTTGAGCACGTCTGCGGAATATGCGGTCGGAACTTTTACGACCAGCGTATTCCCCTCCACCGTATCCGGCATCGCACGGCGCAATTCGCCGCGCAGCGACTGTTTCTCGCTCTCGGCTTTCATGACGACCGATTCCCAAGCAGCGCGCACTTTCTGAATCGTTACCGGCGCGGCATCGCCGGCCGGCGGCTCCACCGCTTGTTGTTTTTCCGGCGCCGGCGTGGACACGCGCGGCTTTTCTTGGGGCTTGGAGGGTGCGGCAGGGGCTGGAGCGGTGCCTTCTAGCGAGCTGACTCGCGCGGAGAGGGCATCCAAGGTGGGGTCTTCGGACGCGAGCACGTACCGGAGCAGTGCACTTTCGAGTTCCAGCCGCGGATGCCCGGACGATCGCGCGGTAGCCAGCGCCTCGGTGAGCAGGCGCAACGCACGAATCACCTGCGCCTGCGTGACTTGCGTGGTGCGCTCCCGCGTACGCTGCACGTCTTCGGGCGCCAGTTCGCGCGAAAGCAGATCCGCGTCGATCCGGCCTA
>DASRSF010000095.1:0-2361 GCA_035656615.1 Vulcanimicrobiaceae bacterium
GAGCGACGAGCAGGCGCAGGTCTAAACGCCGAAGGCGGTGCAGTGTAGCGCCATGAGCATCCGCCTTGCGCTTTTGGCGGCGATGGGCGTCATCGGCGTCGTTTTCCTGGTCGTGTGGATTCGCTCCGTCCGCGAGCGCGGCCGGGTTTGGCCCAAGCCGCTCGAATTGGCCATCGGATTCGTCACCAATTTCTTCGATACGCTCGGCATCGGATCGTTTGCTCCCACGACCTCGATGTTCAAGATCTGGCGGCTGGTTCCGGACGAACGCATTCCGGGAACGTTGAACGTCGGCCACACGCCGCCCACGATTGCCGAAGCCGCGATATTTATCGCGATCGTCAGCGTTGCTCCCATTACGCTTATCTCCCTTATTGCCGCGGCAATACTGGGAGCATGGCTCGGGGCGGGCGTCGTCGCACGCTGGCCGCGACGGTACATTCAAATCGGCATGGGACTAGCGCTGCTGGCCGCAGCCGGACTATTTATCGCCAAGTTTTCAGGCGAATTGCCGGCCGGCGGTCAATCATTTGAATTGCACGGAACGTTGCTCGCTATCGGGATCATCGGCAACTTCGTTCTGGGCGCGCTGATGACGCTCGGCATCGGCTTATACGCGCCCGCAATGATCATGGTGAGTCTGCTCGGCATGAGCCCGCTGGCGGCATTTCCCATTATGATGGGATCCTGCGCCTTCCTGATGCCTGTGGCGAGTCTGCGCTTCATCAAATTCGACGCGTACACATTGCGGGCGGCGCTCGGCCTGGCGATCGGCGGCGTTCCGGGCGTGCTTATCGCCGCATTCATCGTCAAATCGTTGCCGATACGCTGGCTTTACGTCTTGGTTGCTCTCGTGGTCGTGTACACCGCGGTAATGATGTTGCGCTCGGCGTTGGCGGAGCGCCGTCAAGAACCCGCCGTCGGTGCGGGCGCAATCGTACCGGACTAAGTTTTAAACGTTCTCTAGTTCGCGAACCGCGGCAGCGTTGAAGTATGTAGCCTTCGGATGGTGCATCACGATAGCGGCAGTTGACTGCTCGGGCACAATTTGAAACGCCTGCGTTAATTCCACGCCTATGGCATTGCCGGCGTCCAACAGACGAAATGCGATCTCGTGCTGCGAGAGATCCGGGCACGCGCCGTAACCCCAGGAATAACGTTTTCCGCGTTCCGCTTCCAAGCCCAGCTCTTTGCGAATGTGCCGGTGCGCGTACTCGGCAAGCGCCTCGGCGCTCTGCACGGAAAAGCCGTGTAAGAAATAGGACTCGCTATACTCGCCCGCTCGCTGCAACTGGTCGATGCGCTCAGCTACGCGCTCGCCGACGGTCACGACTTGAAGCGCGACGAGATCCACGGGCCGCCCGCCCTTGGGCTCGCGCACGTAATCCGCCAGTGAGAGATGTTCACCCCCGGGTTGACGGCTAAAGGTGAAACGCGCGATTTCTTTGCCTTCGTCCCGCGGATCGTACACGATCACGTCGTTGCCGACGCCCGCGGCCGGGAAATACCCGTACACGAACCGCGGTTCGAGCAAGTTTTCCGCGAAAGCGATCTGTTGGTAACGATGCAGCCGGGGTTCGAATTCTTCTCGGACCAGACGATCGAATGCGTCGCCTTTGGTGTTGGCCGCACCCCACGAAAGCCGGTAAAGACTGCGCAAATCGAACGACGCCCAAAGCGAGGCCGGATCGATCTCGCGTACTACGCGAGGCCCCCAGAACGGCGGCGTGGGAATTGCTGCGGCTTCACTTTTTACCGCGGAATACTGCGCCTGTCCATTTGTCGCTGCGGGTGCTGCGCGGTTGCGATCGCGCAGCTTGAGCGCCTCTTCGCGAGCCCGTGCGAGCAACTGCTCGCGCTTGCCCGGATCGCCGAGCTCTTCCATGATCTGCAGCCCCTCGAACGCGTCCTTGGCATAGAACAGGCCCGGCTCGAAAAACCGGGATCCTTCGTCAAGCAAAACGATGCGACGGCCAAAGTCTCGATTGATCGCTGCGCCTCCGACCAGAACGGGAAATGCAAGGCCTCGGGCATCTTGCTCCTGCACGCACACCGGCATCTGTTTGCTGGTCGAGACGAGCAATGCGGACAATCCGATCGCATCGGCCTGCACTTCCTGCGCCTTCTCCAGAATCGTATTCATCGGTACTTGTTTGCCGAGGTCGTAAACCGTGTACCCGTTGTTGGAAAGAATCGTATGGACCAGATTCTTTCCGATGTCATGCACGTCGCCGAAGACGGTTGCGAGCACGACTTTACCTTTGCTCGCGCCCTCTTGCTTTTCGAGAAATTGTTCGAGATGGGCGACGGCTTTTTTCATCACTTCAGCCGATTGCAAAACAAAGGGCAGGATCAGCTCGC
>DASRSF010000096.1:0-2294 GCA_035656615.1 Vulcanimicrobiaceae bacterium
CCGCTTGTATGCGACCACACGTGATGAGTTGATTGAATGTGCGGCACTCGTTCGTTCGATTCGTGCGGGCACGATTGACGAATTGACGATCCCCGCCGCGCCGCTCGACATCCTGGCGCAGCAAATCGTAGCGGCGAGCGCGTCGGAAGAGTGGGGCGCGCAAAATCTTTACGACCTGGTTCGCAACGTCTATCCGTATCGCGATCTCGAGCGCAAAGATTTCGACGACGTGCTCAACATGCTGGCCGACGGCGTCGCCCATTCGCGCGGACGCAGCGGAGCTTTCCTGCACTACGATCGCGTCAACGGCCGGATCAAAGGCCGCCGCGGTGCGCGCCTGGCGGCAATAACCTCCGGCGGCGCCATCCCTGAAACGGCGAACTACAACGTTGTCGCCGAGCCGGAAGGCCACATCGTCGGAACGCTGGACGAAGATTTCGCCGTTGAAAGTTTAGCCGGGGACGTTTTTCTGCTCGGTACGACGTCCTGGCGCATCCGCCGTGTGGAACCTGGAACGGTTCGCGTTGAAGACGCGCATGGTGCGGCGCCGACCGTGCCGTTTTGGAACGGCGAAGGCCCGGGCCGTACGATCGAACTTTCGCGCGAAGTCTCGGCGCTGCGCGCGCAGATCGACGAACTACCCGACGAACAGGCGCATGCGCTGCTGTGCGATGAATGCGGGCTGGATCGCGCCGGTGCCGAACAAGCGATCGCGTATATTCACGCCGGTAAGAAGATTCTGGGCGTTGTGCCGACCGATCGCACGATCGTAGCGGAACGGTTCTTCGACGAAGGCGGCGGCATGCAGCTCATTCTGCACACGCCTTTCGGTGCGCGAATCAATCGCGCATGGGGACTTTCGCTTCGCAAAAAGTTCTGCCGTTCGTTCAACATCGAGTTACAGGCCGCCGCTACCGACAACGGCCTGGTGCTCTCGCTTACGGATCAGCACGCCTTTCCGCTGGAGATTGTTTTCGAGTACGTAAAAACGGCGAGCGTTGAATACACGCTCACCCAAGCATTGCTGGCCGCACCGATGTTCGCTGCGCGCTGGCGATGGAATGCCACGCGGGCGCTGGCGATCTTGCGCATGCGCGGCGGACGCAAAGTGGCTCCGCAGCTGCAGCGCATGCGAGCCGATGATTTGCTGGCATCGTGTTTTCCGGACCAAGCGGCGTGCGCGGAGAATCTTACCGGGCCGATCCGCATACCGGACCATATCCTCGTTCGCGAAACCATCAACAACTGTCTCTATGAAGCAATGGATTTGGCGCGGTTTATGGAGGTGTTGCACGATCTCGAAGCCGGCAAGATTCGAACGGTCGCCATCGATACGCCGGAGCCCTCACCATTCTGTCACGAAATTCTGAACGCGAACCCGTACGCGTACCTGGACGATGCTCCGCTGGAAGAGCGGCGAGCCCGCGCGGTTCAATTGCGCCGCACGATTCGTGATGATTTAGACGGCGCAGGCATTTTGGATGCCGCCGTCATCGCGGAAGTTGCTGAAGAGTCGTGGCCGGTTGTTCGTGACGCTGATGAATTGCACGACGCACTGCTCACGCTCATTACG
This sequence comes from Vulcanimicrobiaceae bacterium, assembly GCA_035656615.1. Lineage (GTDB taxonomy): Bacteria > Vulcanimicrobiota > Vulcanimicrobiia > Vulcanimicrobiales > Vulcanimicrobiaceae > DASRSF01. The sequence goes on from DASRSF010000096.1 coordinate 1,574, forward strand.
CTACCTCCCGTAGAAGCGTGGCAGAGCTGGTTTGAAGAACTCGTTTCGCAAAACCGCGCAACGACGTTGAATGCGGACGGCCGGCCTTTTTGGGTGAGCGCGGAACGGCTGCAGGCCGCGCAGCTCGCGTATCCGCAAGGGACGATGGAACCGCAGATTGCCGCCGTCCCGCAGAGCGATCTGCCTTTGGACCACGAACACGCCATTGCCGAAATTTTGCGCGGGTGGCTGGAGTGCAGCGGTCCGCTAACGATTCCGCAAATGAGCGAGCGTTTCGGCGTTGCCGCCGAGCATATCCAAACCGGGCTGCTACGTTTGGAAAGCGAAGGCCAGCTGCTGCGCGGAAAATTCCGCGGAGGCGACGAGGAAGAGTGGTGCAACCGCCGTGTCCTTGCGCGAATTCACCGCAGGACCATCGGTCAGCTGCGCCGCGAAATCGAACCCGTCACTGCCGCGCAGTTTCATCGGTTCCTTTACCGCTGGCAGCACGTCGCGCCGACTTCGCGGTTGCACGGATTGGACGGCACGCTGCAAGTCATCCGGCAACTCGAGGGCTACGAGGTCCCGGCCGCCGCCTGGGAGATGCAGATTCTTCCGCAACGGATCGCCGGATACAAACCGGAGTATTTGGACAAGCTTTGTTATTCGGGAGAAGTCATGTGGGGCCGGCTTGCTCCGCATCCGGCGTTGACCGCCGACGAAACCGAAAACGCGCGCCGCA
>DASRSF010000097.1:0-12299 GCA_035656615.1 Vulcanimicrobiaceae bacterium
GGCGCAATGCGCAGCTACGAACGCACCCTCGCGCGCCTGCTTCGTGAGTTTGCGCAGGCATCGAGAATTTACGGCGGCCACGGCGATCCGGTAGACACGCCGCAGGAAAAGCTTCGTGACTACATCGAGCACCGTCGCACACGGGAACGCGAGCTGCTGGATCGCCTGCACGATGCTCCGCAAACGATTCCACAACTCGTTACGGCGATCTACCGGGAAACCGATACGGTTCTGTGGCCGGCCGCCGCTCGGCAACTGCTGGCGTATCTGATCGCCCTGGAACAAGAAGGACGCGTACGTTCGCGCGAGCTCGATCGCGGCATGTCCGCGCAGGAGCAGGCGATATTAAACCCCGAGTGGGAGCACGTCGTTGGCCGCGAGCACGCCGAAATGGTGCGCGAGGAGCTCGGCGCAATGTTGCGCCTGGATGCAATTCGCGTCTACGAAGCCGTCCGCTGATTCAAGCAATCCGCAGAACGATTTTTCCGAATTGTTCGGCGTGATCCATACGTTCCGCGGCCGCGATCACATCCTGCATCTCGAAAACGCGATCGATTACCGGCTTGATATGATGCTTGCTGGTGAAATGCAACATCTTTTGAAAGTCCGCCGGACTGCCCATTGAGGTTCCGCGAATATCGAGCTGATGCCAAAACACCGGGAACATTCGCAGGTCGACATTTCCGGTCGTTGCGCCGTACGTTACCGCGCGGCCGCCGCGACGCACGAGAGCGAGCGCTTTTGCCAGTGATTCTCCGCCGGCGGAGTCCACTGCGAGATCGATCGCCCCGATCGACTTGCCGAGCGTTTTGTGCCAATCCGGATCGGTCCGGTAGTTGACGATTGCGTCAGCGCCGAGCGCCTTCGCGCGTGTCAATTTCTGATCGCTGCCCGAGGTCACCGCCACGCGGGCGCCGCACGCTTTGGCAAAAAGCAAAACAAAGGACTGAACGCCTCCGCCGATGCCGGTTACGAGCACGGTTTCGCCTTCACGAAGTTCGCCGCGGGCAAAAAGCGCCCGGAACGCCGTCACGCCCGCGAGCGGAAGCGCCGCAGCTTCTTCATCCGAAAGGTGATCCGGCGTACGGTACACGTTTTCATTGGGGACGCAAACATACTGGGCAAACGTACCGTCCCGCGGCATGCCAAGGATCCTCGCATGGGGCTGCCACACGCGCTCGTCGTCGCCCCAGCCAAGGGTCGGATCGATGACGACGCGCTTGCCCCCGGCTTCACCGCAACCGTCCGCTCCCAGAACGCGCGGAAGCTGAATATCGGGATAGCGGCCCTGCGTAATGAACACTTCGCGGTGGTTGAGCGCGGCGGCGTGCACCCGCACGAGCGTTTCGCCCGCCTGCGGTTCCGGGATAGGGACTTCCTCGACCCGCAGGTTCTGCGGTCCGCCGGTCTCACGCAGCACAATCGCCTTCATGCGCGCCTTGTTCCATGCGGGGCCGCGGCTTCCGTGCGGCGTACAGTACGCGGGTGAACTTTACCGCCTTCTTCAAGGGCGTCGCGCGCGTGACGAAGACCTTTACGCTCGAAGCCGGACCGGTTCGCGCCACCGGCGTACCGGCCGTTCTCTTGGGCGCGGCGACTATCGTCGTTGCTGCCGGCAGTGTCGGCGCCCTGGCCGCGAATTGGGAGCGCTTGCCTGAAACCTTACGCGAAGCGCGACAGTTAGCACAGACGTTACGCTCCGACACGCCGCAACTTCGTTCATAGCATGATCGATAACGCATCCCTGACCGCGCTCATCCGCGCGCAGATTCCCGACGCCCGCGTGGAAATCGTGGATCGTACCGGAACGATGGATCACTTCAACGTCACTGTTCGGTCCGGCGCCTTCACGGGAAAAACGTTGATCGAACAGCATCAGCTGGTATACGGTGCGCTGAAGGCGGCGCTAAAAGATGGCCGCGTGCACGCCGTGGAGCTGAAAACACTGCCCGCAGAAGGATGAATACACAACATGAGTGACGATCTTCGCCAAGAAATCGACCGCGAGGTCGCGGCCAACAAAATTCTGGTCTACGGCAAAGGGACCAAGACGATGCCGCGCTGCGGGTTTACCTTGGAGACGATTGAGTTTTTCGATCGCTTCGGTTTCCCGTTCGAAGTCGTCGACGTTTTGGAGAACATGCCCAAACGTGAGGCTTTGGCGGAGATGACGAACTGGCCGACGCTGCCCAAAGTCTTCATCAACGGCAAGTTTTACGGCGATACCGACATCTTGGGACCTATGGCCGAAAAGGGCGAACTGCAGCAGATTCTGACGGACACGTTCGGCCACGCAGGCGCGCCGAAGACCACGATCAACCTGCACTAGTGTATCGCACGCTCGTTTCGGTTGACGAACTTTTCGCGCACCGGGACGATCCCGCGTGGGTAATTGTGGACTGCCGGCATCTGCTGCAAGACCCCGCTGCCGGACGCCGCATTTATGAAGCAGCACACATTCCGGGTGCCTTCTTTGCCTCGCTTGACGACGATCTTTCCGGTAAAAAGACAGGCAAAAACGGCCGGCATCCCCTTCCCGATCCGCAGAACTTCGCCGCCTTCTTGCAGCAGCTGGGCGTAAACACGGACACGCAGCTGATCGCGTATGACGCGGGGGGCGACATGGTGGCCGCACGCTTTTGGTTCCTCACGCGGTACATCGGCCACGATGCCGTCGCGGTACTCGACGGCGGCTTTGCCGCATGGGCCGGCAGCGGAAAACCCGTAACGACGCAAACGCCCGCCCGTCCCCGAAACGGCACGATTACCGCACAACCGCGCGAGCACTACGCGGTCAACGCCACGCACATAGAAGCTTCGCTGCAGGGCGATCACTTCACGCTGCTGGACGCGCGCGGTGCGGATCGATTTGCCGGCCGCAACGAAGTCCTCGATCCCATCGGCGGCCACATTCCCGGCGCGCGCAACCGGCCGTTTCGTGAGAACTACACCGGCCCGTTCGGACAGTTCAAATCAGCCGAGCAGCTGCGCACGGAATTCGAAGCACTTGGAATTCCGGAAGAGCGCCTGGTCCATCAATGCGGTTCCGGTGTGTCCGCTGCGGTGAACATGCTGGCGATGGAACACGCGGGGCTTAGCGGCACACGTTTGTATCCGGGATCGTGGAGCGAGTGGTGTGCCGATCCGTCCCGGCCGATGGTGAGGGCCGCCACACCGTAAGCTACGAACGCTTCGCGGGTGGTGGAACCGCGTAGGGCCGGGCCACTTTACCGGCCGGCGAGGCCATGAGGCGCTCAAGTTCATCCGGCGCCGGTTCCTGTGAAAAATCGCGGGCCGCATCGACGAAGCAGTAAAACCCGAACGGCTCATCGCCGCGGTTGAGGAACTGGTGCAACTCGAGGGGAGCCACGTACACGACGTCGTTCGGAGCGATTTCGGTGAGCGTATTGTCGATGATCGCGTAGCCCAAACCGCATTTTACGATGACGACGTGCTCGTGCTCGTGCTTTTCCAGCCGTGAAACCGCTCCGGGCGCCAACTCGAAATAACGCAACTCTTTCGATGGCCCCGGGTCGCCCGGATTGTCCTTGCGCGATCCCAGAATCGTATGCCGGGAAACACCGACCGCAGCGCCTGGGCGATAACCCTCGACCGGCACGCCGTCCCAACCCGATTCCGTGGCGCGAACGACGCGCCGTTCTACACGTGATTGCATAATCTGTAGACATGCAGGATACCACACTATGCCGGCCGCCGCTGCCGGGCGAGTCGCAGACCGCCCCAAACCAACGCCCCCAGCAGCACGATGGCCACGCCGATAACACCGATGCGAACCAGCGTCACGCGCCGGCGATCGCCCGCGCAGGCAGCGTAACCGCCTGCCAGCTCGGTTTGCGCGCACCAGTACGCTTTCCAGTCTCGCGAGATGTCCACGTCGGCTTGCTCACCGCCTCCCGCGAGCGCGTTGACCCACTGCGTACGTATATCGGGTTGCGCGGCGATCGCATCGTGTGCGCCCAACAGCTGCGCGCGGGCGAACGCGTTCGCGCCGTACACGGTGTGAAAATCGAAAATGCGAGCCCAGTTGCCGCTGTACAGGTCCATCGCATAGAGATCGTAGTTTTGCAGCGAAGGGCCGGCGACGCGCAAGACGGCAAAACCGGGATTATTTAAATAGATTGGCGAGATCGCAGGCGCAACGAGTACCGGTACGCCGCTCGCAAGGCGAAAATCCGCGCGATGCGCATGTCCGGCCAGAATAAAACCGATGCGCTGCCTCTGTTCACGCATGAGCGCCGTAAAGCGTACCAGCACCGAATTACTCCAATACGGTATGACCAAGAAACGTTTGGTCATCAGTGTGGTCATGGGATCGACACCGGGCGGGATATGCATGACGACGGCGGCACGGGTACCGCGCGGTAACGCGGCCAGCGCACCCGCAAGCCATTGCAGCTGTACCTGTGGTTCATTCGATGGAGCGCCTTTGCATCCACGGTACACGAACGACCAATAGACGTCATCAAGGACGATCGCGCGGGCGCCGTCAGGCAACGAGGCGGTGTACGAACCCAGCTGCGTGAAGTCATGAACAAAACCGGGTGCGGCATTGCGGCGGTTCACCAGCGGCGCCCACATTTTTGCAAGCGCGGCCATGTACGGCGTGCGCGGCGCGGCGCGATAATCGCCGCATGGATCGTCGTTGTTACCGAGCGTAATGAGAAACTGCGCCTTCGGAAAGGCGGTCGCAAACGCTTGCTCCACTCGCCGCATCGTACGCAACGCCACCGTCGTGGTGCTTTCATTTTTTCCCGAAGCCCGGACTTTGTCGACGAAATGGTGCGTGAGAAAATCACCGGTGATCACCACGACCGCCGGCTGCGGCACCCTGGCGCGCATTTGCGCCAGGGACGCGTCGAACAGCGCCCAATTGGTGTCGGTTTGATACCACGCCGGCTGCGGGCTGTGGTTGTACGGATCGACGTGCATGTCACTTACCAACAGCCACGGCTGGGTTACGGCCAGCAAGAAGGCGAAGAACGCGTGCATGCGCTATTGGTTGTTCAAGAGTGAACCGCACGCCTACAGCTTCGACCAGCTCGAACACGATCGGACCACGCCCTGGAGCGGAGTCCGAAACTTCCAAGCACGCAATAACATGCTCGAGATGCGCGTGGGCGACCGCGGGTTCTTTTACCATTCGAGCATTCCGGAACCCGCGGCAGTGGGAATCGTCGAAGTCGTAAAGGAGGCCTATCCGGACTTTACCGCGTGGGAAAAAGGCGGCGAGTACTACGATCCGCGCAGCCCGGCACACAAACCCGTGTGGCAAATGGTAGACGTAGCGTACGTCGAGCGCTTGCCGCATCCCGTTACACTTGCACGCATGCGTGCCGAGCCGCGCTTACTCGGCATGGAACTGCTCAAAAAAGGACAGCGGCTCTCCGTGCAGCCCGTCATGCCGCATGAATGGCGCATCGTGCTTGAAATGGGAGCAGTTACAACGCCTGCGCCTGAGTAAGAAAGACGTGTTGCGCATTGATCGGCATTCTTCCATCCGGACGAATGCGCGTATAGGTTCCGTCCGCGTGCAACTCCCGCGCCTTGACGTTATCGGCTGCAATGATCGCCAGAATTTGGCTATAGAGACCCTCGGCAACAAGCGGATCCAGCACGGGAACCATAATTTCAACCCGGCGATCGAGGTTGCGTCCCATCCAATCGGCCGATCCCACGAAGATTTCACGCTCGCCCCCGTTCTCGAACGCCGCGATGCGGGAATGCTCCAGGAAACGCCCGACGATGCTGCGCACGCGAATCGTTTCACTCACGCCCGGTACTCCGGGCCGCACGACGCACATGCCGCGAATGAACAGGTGAATCGGCACGCCCGCCTGTGAGGCGCGGTAGAGCGCCCGTCCGATTTCCCCATCCGTGATCGCGTTGAGCTTCGCGCGGATGCCGCTGGGACGTCCAGCGCGCGCGTGCTCTGTTTCACGTTCGATCAGCTCCGTGAGTTCGCGCCGCAGATTCACCGGGGCCACCAGAAGATCTTCGTAATCCGTGATGCGGGCAAAGCCCGTAAGTGAATTAAAAAGCTGCGTGACGTCGGTTCCAAGCTCGAGACGGCACGTAAACATGCTCAGGTCGGTATACAAGCGCGCGGTCTTTTCATTGTAATTGCCGGTCCCGAAATGCATGTACCGGCGAAGGCCGTCGTCCTCGTCCCGCACCACGAGCAAGGCCTTGGCATGTGTCTTCAAACCGGCAAACCCGTAGACCACGTGAACGCCGGCACGTTCCAACCGGCGCGCCCACTCGATGTTGTTTTCCTCGTCAAACCGCGCTTTGAGCTCGATGAGCACCGCGACTTGCTTTTCGTTTTCAGCCGCTTCAAGCAGGGCGGCAACGATCGGTGAATTTTTACCCGAGGTGCGATAAAGCGTTGCCTTGATTGCCAGGACGCGCTCGTCGTGCGCGGCTTGCCGCACGAACTGCACGACCGGATCGAACGACTCGTACGGATGGTGCAGCAGGATGTCGTTCTCGCGGATTGCCGCGAACATATCGGTAACCCCGATGAGCGCCCGCGGAATCGCCGGGGTGAACGGCGCATCGTGCAGCTGTGGATACTCCGGCAATCCGGCAATCGTCGATAGCGCGCTTAGCCCCATCAGGCCGTCGATCTCGTAACAATCGGTCGTGCTCAGGCCGAGCGCCTCAAGCAAGAGATCGCGCATGTATTCGGGCATTCCGCGCTCGATCTCGAGCCGCACCGGTTCGCCGAATCTCCGTTTTTGCAACTCCGATTCGATCGCGCGCAAAAGATCGTCCGCTTCATCTTCCTGCAGATCGAGATCGGCATCGCGCGTGACGCGAAAGAGATACGATTCTCGAACCTCCATCCCTGGGAACAGGGTCTGAACATGATGCGAGATGAGGTCTTCCAGCGTTACGAACCAGCGTTCGCCTTCCGGCGCGCTGTCTATCGCGATGAACCTGGGAAGCGTTTGCGGAATCTTCACCCGCGCAAAATGCAGCTCGATTCCTTCGGCGTTCACTTCCTCCAATTCGACCGCGAGCGACACGGAGAGGTTTGAAATGTACGGAAACGGATGGCCGGAGTCGACGGCGAGCGGCGTAAGCACCGGAAAGACGCGGTCATCGAAGACGCGCTCCAAATCCGAGCGTTGCTCGTCGTTCAGCTCGGCGATGTGCTTGATCTTGATTCCGCGCTCCCAAAGCGCGGGAAGCAACGTGTCGTTGAGCAGATGCATTTGCCGCGCGAGCGATATCCGCAGCCGCTCCGAGATCGCCAGCAGATGTTCCGAGGGCGTGCGCCCGTCTTCGGAACGGCGGAAAACCTGCGCCTCGATCTGCTGTTTGAGCGCCGCGACGCGAATCATAAAATATTCGTCTAGATTGGTGCCGTAAATGGCGACGAATTTGACGCGTTCGAGCAGGGGCGTGCGCTCGTCCAGCGCCTCCTCCAGCACGCGGTCGTTGAATTCCAGCCAGGAAAGTTCACGGCTGATGTAGAGCGACGGGTCGTCGAGCGCAGGGGCCGGGACCGTCTGGCCCGGAACACGCAATTCGGTGCGCGAGAGCATAGAACGCCACAGATTCGCCGTCCCAGTCGGAATCACTAGGTCGTGAACGGTCAAGATTTCGCCGCGCACGTCGCAGCCTATGTCACCCTGGCGGCAAGCGCGCTCGCCGCGGGCACGGCCCTGGGTATTCCTTTGGGCGTGGCAGCCGCCCGTGCGCCCTTCATGCGTGTGCCGGTCTTGTTGCTGGGCAATCTCGCGCGCGTTGTACCAAGCCTGGCGCTTTTGACGTTCATGCTGCCGCTGCTGGGCGTGGGTTTTACGCCGGCCTTCGTTGCGCTGAGCATGCTTGCGATGGCGCCGATCATCATTGGCACCGACATCGCGTTGCGCTCCGTCCCGGCGGCCGTCCTCGAAGCGGCTCGCGGAATGGGGATGACGCGCACACAGCAATTATTGCGCGTCGAGTGGCCGCTCGCCGTACCGATCGTGTACTCCAGCGTGCGAACGGCGGCGACCGAAGTGATCGCCAGCGCCGTGTTGGCCTCGTTCATCGGCGCAGGAGGCCTGGGCGAGTACATCACAACCGGCTTGATGGCAAATCAGCCGGAGGCACTCTGGACCGGCGTTGCCGCCATCGCGACAATCGCGATTCTGACCGAAGCGATATTCGCCGCGTTTGCCAAGCGGATAGGAGAGACGGCATGACTTTGACGCGCAAGCGTTCGCTCGCGCTGATCGGCGCTGCGTTGACGCTGCCTTCGTGCGGGGGCGGTGACCGCAATGTACTTAAAGCCGGCTCCAAAAACTTCGGTGAAAATATCATCGTCGCCGAAATCTACGCGGCGGCATTGGAACGGGCCGGCCTGCACGTCGAACGCCGGATGAATTTAGGCAGCACGCAGATCGCGACCGAAGCGATGGTGCGCGGCGACATCGATTTGTATCCTGAGTATACCGGAACCGGACTCATCGACGTTCTGCACCATACGCCGGTGCGCAGCGCAAGCGAAGTCTACGCAATCGTTAAGCGGGAATACGCACGCCGATACGGCATAACGTGGCTTGCGCCATCTCCGGTAAACGACTCGCAGGCGTTGGCCGTAACGGCGTCGCTCGCCGAAAAAATGCAGTTGCGTACGCTCTCCCGCTGCGCGGTGCTCGCGAGCGGTCTGAGTCTGGCCGCGATTCCGGAGTTCGTTTCGCGCGCCGACGCCTTGCCGGGACTGCAGCGTTTTTACGGGGGTTTCCATTTCAAGAGCGTGCGCACGTATGCGATTGGATTACAATACGATGCGCTTACACGGGGCGATGCGGACGTGGCCACAGCGTTCACGACCGATTCGCAGATAGACACGGACCATCTCGTGCTGTTGAGCGACGACAAGCACTTTTGGCCGCCCTACAATATCGCGCCGCTCGTACGCAACACTGCCCTTCGCGCGCATCCGCAGGCGCAGGCTGTTCTCAACCGCATATCGCCGCTGCTAACCGACGCGGCCGTGCGGCGTTTCAATGAGGCGTACAACCTCGCGCACGCGGACCCCGCACAAATAGCGCAGCAGTTCCTCAAGGAACACGCGCACTGAAATCGGTACGCTTCGAAGGCGTCACCGTGCGGTATCCCGGTGCGGACCGCGACGCTGTTTCCAATGTTTCCTTGCAGATAGAACCCGGTGCGGTTACCGTTTTGCTTGGTCCTTCCGGATGCGGAAAAAGCACGTTGCTGCGCACGGTCAACCGGCTGGTGATTCCAGCCTCGGGGCGTGTTTTGCTGGATGAGGTCGACAATGCCGGCATCGATCCCGTCGAGCTGCGCCGTGGAACCGGTTACGTCATTCAAGCAGTCGGTCTATTTTCGCATATGACGGTGGCGCAGAACATTGCCGTCGTCCCATCGCTTTTGAAGTGGCCCAGAGCAAGGATCGATGCGCGCGTCGACGAGCTGCTCGGACTGGTTGGTTTAGATCCCGCACGCTATCGCGGGCGCTTTCCACGCGAGCTCTCAGGCGGCGAGCAACAGCGCGTCGGGGTTGCCCGAGCTATTGCGGCGGAGCCTGCGGTGTTGCTGATGGACGAGCCGTTCGGCGCGGTGGACGCGATCGTTCGCGCAAATCTTCAGCAGCAGATGATCCACATCAAGCAGCGGCTGCGCACGACCGTGCTGTTCGTAACGCACGACGTCGACGAAGCGCTCATTCTCGCCGACCGCATTGTCGTGATGCACGCCGGCAAGGTGGAACAGCAGGGCGCGCCGGTGGACATCCTGCGCGAACCGGCAACGCCGTACGTCGCCCGGCTGTTCGCCCTGAGCGATCAAACACGGCGATACGACGAGCTGCGCGCGGCACTGAGTTCCACGGAGCTTTCATGACCTACATCATGGGTCACCTGGGTGAGATAGGCGATCTGACGTTGCAGCATATGGGGCTCGTTGCCGCCGGGCTCTTCCTCGCGATGGTGATCGCATTGCCGCTAGGTGTCCTGGCGGCGCGAAACTCGCACATCGGCGCGCCCATATTTGCGCTTACCGGTGTGCTGTACGTCATTCCGTCATTGGCGTTGCTTGCGGTGGCGGTGCGCTACATCGGTCTGGGCTGGGCACCGGTCATTCTCGTACTGGCGGCATACGCACAGTTCATTTTGGTTCGAAACATCGCAACTGCCCTGACCTCGGTTTCTCCGGCGCAAATCGATGCCGCTCGCGGATTGGGCATGACTGCGCGGCAGCAATTCTTTCGCGTCGAGATTCCGCTCGCGACGCCGGTACTGATTAGCGGTCTGCGCTTGGCCACGGTGGCGCTCATTGCGATTGCGACACTGGGCGGATACGTGGGCGCAGGCGGCTTGGGCGACGAAATTTTTCTGGGCTTGCAGCGCAAATACATCGAGCAGACGCTGGCCGGCAGCATACCGGCCGCGCTACTTGCGATCATTCTGGATGCACTTCTGCGTTTGGCCGAACGAAGCAGCCGCGCCCGCGTGGGATAGCCGTTACGGTTGCAAATACGATCGCAGCCACTCCGTCTCGACGCGCAAGCGCTCGACCCGGTGAAGCGGCGATCCGGTGCGTGAGAGGTCGTGGTTTTCGCCCGGAACGTCCACATATTCCGCAGTGCGTCCCAAAATTTTGAGCGCATTGAAAAATTGCAGACTTTGATCGACCGGGGTGCGGATGTCTTGCGAGGAGTGCAGGATCATGACGGGGGTGTGGACGTTTTCAACATATGTCAGCGGAGATTCGGCCGCGTTACGGCTGTCCGGATCCCAAGGATTGCCGAACCCGTATTTACCGAACGATCCGAATGCGTTATCCGAGGCCAAATCGGCCGCTAATTGTTCGCTGGTGAGATTCGTGACCGAACGCTCCGCAATTGCCGCGCGATAGCGGTTCGTGTGCCCGATGACCCACGTCGTGGCGTAACCGCCGTAACTTCCGCCGCTTACGGCCAGCCGCGCGGAATCGACGGAGGGCCGCTGCACGACGGCATCCATGACCCGCTGCACGTCGTCAAACATTGCCTGGCCCCACCGCCCGTTGAGCGCCGCTTCAAATGCGTAACCGTGTCCAACGCTCCCGCGCGGATTGGAGAAGACGACGTTGTATCCGTGTCCGGCCCAATATTGCAATTCGTGAAAAAATGTGGAGCCGAATTGCGTTTGCGGACCGCCGTGGATGTCAAGCAGCGTGGGTCGCTTTCCAGTTGCGCCAAGCGCCGGCATGAACCACGCCTGAACGCGAAAACCCCCCTCGTCGGTGACCGTGAATTCTTGCGGCGACGACAATTCCACGCCGGACAGGTATGCCTCGTTAAGCCCGGTCAACCGCCGGCTGGTGCCCGCGGCAAGGTCCAGCACGTATACTTCGCGCGGATGCGTAAAATCCGAGAGCGTATATGCAACGCGAGTTCCCTGCCGGTCCATGGTGCATTCGGCCGCCTCACCGGCCGTGGTGAGCCGCTTCACCGCACCCGTACGCGGGTTCAATCGCAGGAGAGCGCTGTATCCCGGTTCATCGGAGTCGGTAATCGCAAACGCATCCGCCGGCGCAAAAAACGGCCCGCAAACGCCGCCCGGTTCTCCCATGTCGGCGAGCACCGTATCGCCGAACTGCACGGTATTCGTCGGAACAACCGTGGCCGCCGACATTCCGGTGACGCGCATCAGCGCGGGAAATTGCGCCGGATCGGCGACACCCGAACTGAAATACCACAGGTGTCCTGAGCGGTCGTACGCCGCCAAATAATTTGCAGGCCGCTGCGAGGCGATTTTTCGCATGGAGCCGCCTGTAACGGGAATCGTATAGACGTCGCCTGGTCCGCCGCTCGGCGTGACGTAGCGCAGCGAATTAAACGCAATGGTACGGTCGTCGTTGGACCACTGGGGATTCGTTTCCGACCATTGCGTGCCGCTGGTGAGCGGATGCGCGCTGCTGCCGTCCGCATTCACGATCCATATATGCGTGAAGCGATCGTAGATGTATCCCGCGCCGTTTTCCTGGAAGTGCATTTGGTTCACGATCCGGATGTCGCTTTTGCGCTGCTCTTTTTTCGGCGTGAAGCCGGCGGCATGGAAGTCGATGTAGGCCGCATGAGGCGCGGCGATGGTGGTCGAGGTGAAGGCAATGTGCCGGCCGTCGTGCGAATAGAGGGGCGAATCCGCGCCGTCCTTGACGTGCGTTATCTGGTGCACCCGCCCGCCGGCAAGTTCGTAGGCAAATATTTGCGAGCGTTCGCCTTTTTTCGCGCCTGCGCGCACGAAGGCGATCCGGGCGCTGTCTGGTGACCATAC
>DASRSF010000098.1:0-10437 GCA_035656615.1 Vulcanimicrobiaceae bacterium
ACTCGCTGGGCATCGTCGAAATTCGTATCCCCAGCAAGGCGGAATGGGTTGCCGTTGCCCGTTTGGCCGTGGCGGCGGTGGCCAACCGCTTGAACTTTTCCATCGAGGATATCGAAGACGTTAAACTCGCTGTCGCCGAAGCGTGCACCAATTGCATTCAGCACGCCGACGGAAGCGATCAAATCGAGATTACTTGTGAAACGGAGCCCGACGCATTGACCGTTCGCGTTCGCGACAATGGCCGCGGCAATCGCCGGGAGCCGGTTGCGAGCAGACGCAGCGAGGAACCGCGGGTCGGGGGGCTGGGCGTGTTTTTGATTCGTTCGCTGATGGATACCGTCGAATACGACGTTCATCCGGAGCGCGGAACGAATCTGGTCATGACGAAAAAAGTATCGGCCTAGTGCACCAACACGTGGAAGACGAGCGGTGGGACCGGCAAAAAACCCGCGAGGCATTCGCGCGCTTTGCCGAGGCCAAAAAGCGCCAGAACGACCCGGAATACGAGCGGCTGCGCAGCGAGCTGGTCGTTGCGCACTTGAATTTGGTGCGGTATCTCGCGGTCAAATTCGCCAATCGCGGCGAGTCACTTGACGACCTCATTCAGGTCGGTACGGTAGGGCTTCTCAAAGCGATCGATCGCTTCGATTTGGAGCGCGGCGTAGAATTTACGACGTACGCGACGCCGACAATCGTTGGCGAGATCAAGCGCTACTTTCGCGATAAGGGCTGGGCGGTGAAGGTCCCGCGCCGGCTTCAGGAATTGAACCTGGCCGTTAACCGCGCGATTGAAAAACTATCGGTGAAGATGGGCCGCAGTCCTACGGTTGCCGAGCTGGCCCAGCACCTGGGCGCTTCCGAAGAAGACATCCTGGAAGCGCAGGAGCTCGGCCAGGCATACAACTTGCTTTCCCTGGATACCGAGTTGTCGGGTGAAGGCGACAAGAAGTCGCAAACGCTTCAGGACTACATCGGGCAGACGGATGCCGGCCTCGCGCTCTTGGAAGACAAGGCCAACCTCGAGCGGGCATTTGAAGTGTTGACGGGGCGCGAGCGCGTCATTCTGTATTTGCGTTTCTACGAAAGCGTCTCGCAGACCGAAATTGCCAAGCGATTGAACGTCTCCCAAATGCATGTCTCCCGGCTGCAGCAGAAGGCCCTGGAAAAACTGCGGCACGTGCTTCAGGAGTAGGGCTAGGGAACGGGTCCCCGGCGGGCCAATACAGACCCGTTCCGCTATGAGAAGCCAAGAACTGCGCTCGGCCTTCGTCGAGTTTTTTAGTGCCCGGGGCCATAAAAACGTTCGCCCCGCCAGTCTGGTACCGTCCGACGTGCTATCGAGCACGCTCTTCACTATTGCCGGCATGGAACAATTCGTGCCGGCCTTCTTGGGTGATGAACCGCCTCCCGCGCTCAACGTGGTCACGGTGCAGCGGTGCCTGCGCGTTGCCGGTGCCAAAAGCGACATCGAGAACGTGGGCCGCACCGGGCGGCACGGCACCTTTTTGGAAATGCTCGGCAACTTTAGCTTCGGCGGTTACTACAAATCCGAGGCCATCCGTTACGCGTGGGATTTCCTTACCGGCGTACTGCGCCTGGATCCGTCACGTTTAGCGGTTACCGTTCACACCTCGGACGATGAGGCCGACCGTGTTTGGCGCCAGGAGATCGGCGTGCCGGCGCAGCGCATCACGCGTTTTGACGAAGACAACTTCTGGACGATGGGTCCGACCGGACCCTGCGGGCCTAGCACCGAGATCTTTTATGACACCGGGGCGGAAAACGCGAGCGGTCCGGACGACGTAGGGCCCAACACCGGAAACCGGTTCGTCGAAATTTGGAATGTCGTTTTTCAACAGTACAACCGCGATGCGGCCGGTAAGCTCGAAGAACTCCCGCGCAAGCAGATCGATACCGGCGCGGGACTGGAGCGCATGCTCGCGGTCGTTAACAGCAAACGTTCCATGTACGAAACGGATCTTTTTACGGATCTCATCGATGCACAGCCGCAGGTGAGCGCGCCCGCATTCCGTTCGCAAGAGAAGGCGCGCGAACGCGATGAGCGACGCAATATCATTGCGGATCATGCGCGTGCCGTAACGTTTCTGGTCAACGACGGCGTGTATCCCAGTAATACCGATCGCGGCTACGTGCTGCGCTTCCTCATCCGCCGCGCCATCCGCAACGGCAAGATGCTTGGCTACCCGGACGGTTTCTTCGGTTCACTCATGGTGCCGGCGGCGGTTGCATCGCTGGCTTCCGGGTATCCCGAGCTCAACGAGAACGTCGCGGGTATTCAAAGCGCGGTTCGTACCGAAGAGGCGACGTTTGATCGGACGCTGGAGCGCGGCATGAGCATGCTGGACGAGATTCTGTCCGGCCTTGCACCCGGACAAGCGCTCTCGGGTCAAGACGTCTTCACGCTGCACGACACGTACGGCTTCCCCGTGGAGCTTACGCGTGAAATCGCCGCAGAGCGCGGTATCGCAATCGATCACGCCGGCTTCGAGCAGGCAATGAACGAGCAGCGTGAACGCGCGCGTCGGGACGCCGCTGCAAAACGCGCCGTGGTCTCCGTTGCGGAACTGCCCGCAACGCGTAGCGAATTTTTAGGATACGAGGGACTCGAGGCCGACGGTGCCATCGTCGCGATGATTAAAGACGGGAATCTCGTGGAGGAACTGCATGAAGGCGACGGCGCGCAGCTCATCCTGGACCGCACCTCGTTTTATGCTGAAAAAGGCGGTCAAATCGGCGATCGCGGCGTCATAACGCTGGGCACCGCCCGATTTGAAGTGAGCGATACGCAGATGCAGGGAGAGGCAGTCGCTCATTCGGGGAGCTTGCGTTCGGGCACGCTTCGCACCGGCGAAGTGGTGCATACGCAGGTGTATCCGGAATGGCGACGTGAAATTCGCCGTCATCACACTTCCGCGCATCTGCTGCAGCGCGCGTTGAAAGACGTTCTCGGCGATGAGATCTCGCAAGCCGGGTCGTGGGTCGGAATCGACCGCATGCGCTTCGACTTCCGCTCGCCCTCCGGAGCGCTCACGCCCGCGCAAAAGCGTGAGATCGCGCAGCGCGTGAACGAGATGATTCGTGACGATACGCCGTTGGAAACGCGCGTACTGCCGATTGAAGAAGCACGTTCGAGCGGCGCGATTATGATGTCCGGCGAGAAATACGGCGATCGCGTACGCGTCGTCCACGCCGGCCCTTCGGTCGAGTTTTGCGGCGGAACGCATGCGCATTCAACCGGGGAACTCGGGTTGTTCGTGATTCTAAGCGAGTTTTCGATCGGATCGGGGATACGCCGCATCGAGTCGTGCGTTTCGCGATCCGCCGAAGAGTACACGCAGCGTCAGGCAGAGCTGGTGGGCGACCTTGCCGCCTCGCTCGCAACCACGCCGGACGAGCTTGGTGAACGCATCGGCAAGCTGCAGCGTGAGGTTCGAGATTTACAAAACGCCGTGGGCGAATTGAAATCGCGCCTTGCGGCGGCCGACGCGCAAACATATGTTGAGCGCGCGGAACGCGAGGGCGGCCGAACGTTCATCGGAGCGGTCGTACCGGAAGCCAGCGGTGAGGCGCTGCGTCATCTGAGCAGCGCGATCCGGCAACGGCTTCGCAGCGGCGTCATTGCGCTCGCGGGCGTCGACGACGGTACGGTAAGCCTTTTGGTAAGCGCGAGCCAGGATATGGTACAAGCCGGAGTGCACGCCGGAAACCTGGTCAAACTCGCAGCTCCGCTTGTCGGCGGCCGTGGCGGCGGACAGCCCGCGCAAGCGCAGGGCGGCGGCAAAAATCCGGGCGGCGCGCACGAAGCCGTGCAGGCGATTCGGCAAGCAGTGCTGAGCGCATAGTGCGCACGCTGGCGGCGGCAATTCTCGCCTTCGTCTCGCTGCGTGCGGGCGCGCAAGCCGCTGCGCCGCGGGCGCTGGATTCACAAGTGGTATTAAATCGCTACGCGGCGCGCTTGCTGCGCGAAGAGGGCCCGAAGGTCCTGGTTTTTTCGTACACGGTTTCGCAAGCGGGTCCGCGTGCAATCGAACAAACGCATCGCATGTACCGCAGCGGCGACCTCGTGCGCGATGAAACGATCATGTCGGACGGCGTGCCCAAAAAGGACATTCGCATCGCACGCTATCGCAACCGGTATACGCTGGACAACCTCGCGCCGCGCACGACGCAATACGCGTTTCTGTTCGAACGTTCAGCCCGCTCGGGCGGTTCGCTCAGCTACACGTACCGCGCGGTGCCGCTGGGTGCCGTCGGTGCGTTTGTGATCGACGCGATGACCATTGATGGGCGCTCGTATCTGCCGCTCGAGATTCATTTTCATACGGCTGCCGCTTCGAGCTCGGGACATGGCGCAATTGCATTTGCGCGCTCGGGAAAGTATTGGGTACCGTTCTCGGCAACCGTCGACGCGCGCATCGCGGGGAAGCCCGCGCGTGAGCGCATCACGTTCGGCGCATATCAATTTCCCGCCAGTTTACCGAAAGCCACATTTCGATCGCCGCGCCCGCTGCGCACTCCGGTGCCTCCTACGTCTTGATGCTGCGCAGTCCGCGCAAGGCGACGGCAGCGGGAATTGTTGCTTTTGCCGTGACACTCATCGCAGCGCACCTGCGGTCGAGTCCCTATAACAACTACGTGCTGCTGGCGGATGCGCTGCTGCACGGCCACACGTGGATCACCTGGCCGGGTCCGTATATCGACGCGCTCGCGTACGATGGGCACTACTACGTGATCGAGGGCCCACTTCCGGCGCTGTTACTTCTGCCGTGGGTTGCGCTTGCGGGAACCGCGGCCAATCAGACGATTCTTGCGGCAGTGCTGACTGCGGTTGCGAGCGGTGCGTGCTGGCGATTGGGCGAGCGTCTGGGAATACGCGATGCGGACAACGCATGGATCTGCGCGTTCTTTTTAGCCGGAACGGATTTGCTCTGGTGCGCGATGCTGGGCGATGTTTGGTTTTTGGCGCACGTTAGCGCCGTTTGCTTCACGATGCTTGCGCTCGCGGAGTTGTTCGGAGAACGGCGAGCGTGGCTTATCGCGCTGCTCGGCGTTTGCGCGGCCGAATCACGGTTTACGCTCGCGCTTGCTCTTCCGGTTTACGCTGCATATCTGTGGTGGTCCGGCGAGCGCGGCAAAATGCGATGGGCCAGTTTCGCCGGCGTCTTGTGTGCAACGGCGCTCCTGTGGGTGTTGTATAACCAGTCGCGGTGGGGAACCCTTACCGACATCGGCTATACCACCTGGTATCACCAGGATCAGGCGGGAATGCCGTCCGGATCGCCGTTCCGTCTGCAATACTTGGCGTATCAGGCATGGTCGTTTTTCGCGCAGCTGCCGGACGTTTCTGCCGCGTTTCCGTGGATACGGCCCTCGTATTCCGGTGTCGCGCTTACTTGGACGAGTCCGGCGCTCATCTACGCATTTTTGGCCCGGCGCCCGCGTCCGGCGATCCTGGCAATGTGGTGCGCGGCGATTGTAACGGCCGTGCCGAACTTTTTGTATTACGTCAACGGCTTTGCGCAATACGGCATGCGCCACGCGCTCGACTTCGAGCCGTTTCTGATTGTGTTGATGATGCTCGCTGCGCGTAATGGGCTGGCGCTATGGGGCAAGATTCTTATCGCATACTCGTGCGCCGCCGGAGTGTACGGCCTCTGGTATTGGGACGCGTTCATACGCCCGGGGAATTAACCCGCCGGCAGTTGCAGGTTGTCATAGGCCGCTCGTAAGGTCGCCGCGGATTGCGCAGGCGGCGCGCAGACCTGGTTTCGGCAGACGTAGGCGGCAGGCGACCTGTGCGGGTCGAACCCACGCGCTTGGAGTGCGCCGGCGTCGTCCGGAGCGATGGTCCGAACGCTGAGCAGCGCGTCGGGAAGGTTGTGTGCGGCTTCCAAAAGATCTGCGATTTGCGCGCGAGAACCAACGAGTTGTACGCTAATGGGCTGCCGGACGTAGCGCTGCACCGACCGCGCATATCCGGCGGCAAACAACCCTAGCCGCGCGTAGGTGCCCGTGTACGCGCGCAATATGCGCTCCGCGATGTCCCGGAACGCCGCATCCGAGGTGAGTTGCGCCAGACGCACGTACGAGTCGGCGAGCAGCGCGTTCTCCGCGATTGGACGGTTGCTGATCTGCAAATTCCCCAGCGGCTGTTCCATAGCGGCCGTATCGTTGAACGAGCCGTCTTCGCAGGAAAAGTAACGCTGGATCTGCTTTGCCATAGCCCGCGCCCGTTCCAAAAAACGCGGTTCGCCGGTGTATTCGTGCGCATCAAGCAGCGCGCGAAAATATGCGGCTTGATCGGTGAGCAAGCCGCGAATCTGCGCCGGTCCTCCCGGAGGATAAAAATGGTAGAGCAGACCGTCGGGATCGCGCATCAATCGTTCGAGCGCGTCCAGCGCCATCTCGCCTTGGGCGAGGGCGGTATCATCGTCGAGCGCAAAGCCGGCTAACACGAACGCGGACGCCATTGCAGCAGTCCAGTTGGTGTACGAGTTCCGGTCGACGTACGGGACGGGTTTGGTGCGGCGTTCTTCAAGCGGCAGTGCATAATACGCTTCGTCCGCGTCTTGACTGCCCCCAAATAAACCGGTTTGCGGGTCACGAAGCGTGGTCCGAACGTACGCGAGTGCGGAGATAAGGGTTGACCGAAAGGCATCGTTGCGTGTCCGCCGCACCAAGTGCGCAAGGACCCGAAGCAGACCGGCATGATCTTCCGTCATCTTCTCGAAGTGAGGGACGGTCCAATCACGGGTCGTTGAATAGCGGAAAAAACCGCCTTCGACGTGATCGTACATCCCGTGATTGGACATTGCCAGCAGCGTATGCGCCAGCATTTCGTAATAGCGCTGCTCTCCGGTCACGGCGTGAGCTTGTTCCAAAAGTTCCAGCACGTCGACCATCGGGAATTTCGGAGCGGTCCCGAAACCGCCATACTCTTCGTCGTATTGTTCATCCACGGCGTCCAGGACGGTGCGAACGATCGTGTCGTTGAGTTCCTCATCTGGCACCGGCTGCGGCGCCCGTACGGTCGAACGCATCGCGAGCGTGCGCTGTTCGATGTCCGCTTGATTCGCTGCATAGAACTGTGCGATCTGCTGCAGCGCGTTCTCCATTTGTTCCGGCGGCAAATACGTTGCGCCCGCGAGCAACGACCCATCGGGCGTCAAGAATGCCGTCGTCGGCCAGCCGCCTTGATTGTAACGCGCATTGATGTCGGGCCGCTGATCGTTATCCACGCGCACCGCCAAATAGTCACGATTGATTGCCTCGATCACCGGCTGCGCCGAATAGGTCGTCTCGTCCATAACGTGACACCAATGACACCAGACTGCGGATATTGCGAGCAGTATTGGTTTATTCTGTTGCTTGGCGGCCGTGAAGACGTCCGGTGACCACGATTGCCACGCAATTTCGTGCGCGCGGTTGGGACGGGGGGAAAAGTGAAACATTGCAGGCACCATCCTTATTCTTCGTCGGAAAAACCGCGCGCAAACGAGCTGAAATAAAAAACCGCGACGATCACCGCAATTCCAAGCAGCAGCACGCTTGGTATTTTCTGATAAAACAGGCTTGCGCCTAACAGGACAAACAAAATTGCGCCGGTGAGTGCGTAACGGGTGTGAATTCGCCGGTCCATACCATATACCTGATCGGCGTAATAGTTACCGGCGTGCGTGCGGCTGCGATACCAGGCAGTAACTGCAGTAAGCAGCGCGATGACCATGCCGGCGGCGGACTCCATACCGGACGAGCATTCCTTCCATAGGTGTGAATGCTTGCCACCTCTGGGTATAACGGCGCCACTGCAACACGAAAGGAGCAAGTACCTGAATGGCTGACGGTCCGGTTGTAGTGCACGACTCTGATTCTGGCGGTGGCGCCGCGGCGCTCGGCATCGTCATTGTCGTACTCATTGCAATACTTATTGCGGTTTTCGTCTGGCATCCGTGGTCCGCTTCGTCAACTAGCGGAACGAGCGGGTCAACGACGACGACAAACTCCACCACCAGCAATTCCTCGCATTCGAGCGGGGGCGGAGGACACTAACGAATGGCAGGCCTCTTATGGGCAATCATCGTGATTCTGTTCATCTTCTGGATCCTGGGCTTCGCGCTCTGGCATCTGGGGGCGATCATTCACCTTGTGCTCGTCATCGCCATCATTTTGCTAATCGTGAACCTGCTGACGGGTCGCGGCGCGAGGTTATAGCAAAAGGCGGTATACTGGCAAAATCATGCCGGTAAAGAAGAGCGGAGCGGGCCGGAGTTCGGAAGAAACCGGCTCGCTTGCGCGCTATCAGCAGAAACGCGATTTTGCGGAAACTCCGGAGCCGCGCGGTGCGCGCAAAAAAAAGGCCGGAGCTCTGCGTTTCGTCATTCAAAAACATCGCGCGACGCGCTTGCACTACGACTTCCGTTTAGAAGCGGATGGAGTGCTCGCGTCATGGGCGATTCCTAAAGGGCCCTCGCTGGATCCCAAAGAGCGCCGCTTGGCGATGCACGTCGAGGACCACCCAATGGACTATCGCACGTTCGAGGGCATCATCCCCAAAGGCAACTACGGCGCCGGCGAGGTCATCGTTTGGGACGAAGGCACATACGAACTGGTTGAAGGTGCCGATCCCGCCAAAGAAATCGCTAAGGGTAAAATCAAGTTCGTTCTGCACGGTAAAAAGATGCATGGCGAATTCACGCTGGTGCGCATCAAAGGCCGTGGCGGCGAGAGCGGCGACCCGTGGCTGCTTATCAAGGATCACGACGAGTACGTCGATCCCAAGTTCACGGTCGAAAAAGATAACGCATCGGTAAAAACGGGCCGCACCGTGGAATCGTACGCCGAAGACCCCAAGGCTCCGCATTGGACGTCGAGCAAAAAAAAAGCTCCGGATAGCCGCGAGCGCACGCGGTCCACGGGGCGGGCCAAGCGCGATCCGCTCCCGCACATCAAGACGCCGATGCTCGCCACGCTTATCGACGAACCGTTCGACGATGACGAATGGTTCTTCGAGATAAAATGGGACGGCTACCGCGCGATCTGCACCGTGCATGAAGACGGGCTCCTGGAGCTGGTATCGCGCAACGGTTTGGATTTACTGCAAAAATTTCCCGAGCTCCAGAGCTTGTCCAGCGCCTTTACGACGCTTCCGATTATTGTGGACGGCGAGATCGTCAGCCTTGATTCCCGCGGGCGCTCGTCGTTTCAGCGGCTTCAGGAATCACTGACGAGCCGGCGCAGCCGGGATTCGCGTGCCGCCAAGCCTGCTGCGCTGACCTTTGCGGCATTCGACCTGTTGTACGCCGACGGACGCGATCTTCGTAAGACGCCGCTTGAAGAGCGTAAGGAAAGGTTGCAATCCGTCATTTCGGATACGGATGTCGTGTTGTACTCCAAGCATGTCGCGGGAAAAGGACGCGCGCTTTTCGAGCAGGCGCAGGAGCGGCAATTGGAAGGAATCATCGGCAAGCGCCGTGATTCGGTATATCAAGAACGCCGTACGCGCGACTGGGTCAAGATCAAAGCACAGTTGATGCAAGAGTGCGTTATCGGGGGATTCACCGAGCCCCGCGGCAGCCGGACGGGATTCGGATCGCTGCTGCTCGGCTTGTACGACGGTGGAAAGCTGTATTACGTAGGCCACGCCGGTACGGGTTTCAACACCAAGGTGCTCGCATCGCTGACCAAAGATTTGAAGAAGATCGAACGCAAGACCTCGCCGTTCGCAAACAAAGTGGAGGCCAATACCAAACCGCATTTCGTGGAACCGAAGCTCGTCGCTCAGATACGCTTTACGGAATGGACGCGCGACGGCTACATGCGACAGCCGGCGTTTTTGGGGCTGCGCTTGGACAAATCACCAAAAGAGTGCGTTCGTGAACGGCCTGTTGATACGGATGAGGTCGCTTAATGGCGCAGGCCAAGGAACGCATGGCGATCGGCGGCCGTACGCTCGAAATTTCGAACGCATCGAAGGTTCTTTGGCCGCGCGACGGCTACACGAAAGGCGATTTGATCGCCTACTACCGAAGCGTTTCAAAGTGGCTGATTCCTCACCTTGCGGACCGGCCGTTGACCTTACAGCGCTGGCCGGACGGCATCGATCATCAGTCGTTTTTTGAAAAGCAGGCGCCCCGATTCAAACCGGATTGGATTCCTACGGTCGCACTCGCCGCCGATCAAAACTCACGTAAAATTTCGTACATGCTTTGCAACGACGAAGCCACGCTGGTATGGTGCGCAAATCTTGCTGCGATCGTGTTGCATACCTGGTATTCGCACGTGCCGACCACCGATTCGCCGGACTACGCGCTTTTCGATCTGGACACGTGCGAGAAGACGACGACCAAGACGTTGGTGCAAGTTGCACTTGCGTTTCGCGATCTGCTCCAACCGCTCGGGCTGCATCCGCTCGTAAAA
>DASRSF010000099.1:0-8897 GCA_035656615.1 Vulcanimicrobiaceae bacterium
AAATAAACCGAGGAAGCGACCACGTGGGTCGCCTGGGAAAGGGGCTTGCATAGCGGTTGAGATCTGTTTGGTTCGCCGCGACGTACTCTTCGAGCGAACCTACATTTAGCAGCGCGAGTCGAGCGCTTAGTCTCCTCCGAAGAGCGGTATTCATTTGCGCAGCGCGGCGTCGGGCCGCCTGCGATGATTCTGGTTGTACTTCTCTGTTATCCATGCTTAAGATGATAGAAAAACGATCTGATGTTGCGCTGACTCGGAGCGGCGTGAGCTTTTTGTTGCTCTACAGAGTAAGCGCAGATCCCTTAGATCACTGCGCGGATCGCGCTTATAATTCTATTGCCGGCCGCTTGCGCGATGAGCTTTGCCGAGCTTGAACGTTCGCAAGTTCCTGGAGCTGCTCTGCCGGCATTCGAATAATCGACCGTATCAGGGTAAACCGCTGCGTACGGCCTGCGCAAACTGCGCTGCCAGCGCTGCCACTTCTTTAAAAGCTTCGCGGTCCAAGCCGTACAGGACGAAATAGCCCGCGCGCCGGCGCGTGACCAACTCCGCCGCCAGCAACTGTTGCAAATGGCGAGATACGAGCGGCTCAGCGAGGTGAAGGTATCCCGCCAGCTCGCGAGTAGACAGCTCGCGCGCTGCGAGCAGCTCCAGAATTCGCCAGCGCTTCGGGTGGCCGACGGCCGCAAACCTTCTGACGGCGATGCGGGCGCCTCTTAGCGGCGGACGACGATGCGTTAACGGCGGAAGAGCATATGCAATCGTACAGTCCAAGCCATGCACTTCCCTAAGCACGTGGACCTGCCGATGCTGCCAGACGAAGAACGAGGGCGTCAACGTCAAGGCGTCATTAGGGCCCAGAATCACCTCTTTGCCTCCGGGGCCGCCCACCTCGATTGACGCGCCGTGAAGCGTACGGTGTGCCGTCATATGCTCGTCCAGCGTTCGTAGAAGCGCCACAACGCCGTATTTACGAAGCACCCTGCGGCGCGCATCAATATCGCTTTGAAGATGCGTTGCAACATCTCCCCATTCGGCTTCGATTGCCGCGGCGTAAAACAGCCGCAGCATCTCGCAAAAGCCGCGCAGTGTTCCAGAAGGCGACTTCGTGAATGCCGTCAGGAGCGCGCGTGAGGCGGGATGCGTGCGCATATAGGTCGCAGCGGCGTCCTTATACCACGACGGGCGGCGCAGCCGCCGCAGTTCGGCCAGATCGAGGAATGCGGCGCCGCGCAAGCGCCGCACGACAGCGTCACGGTAATCGGTGCCGCTGCGCGCAAGCCTCGCAAGATCTTGCTCGAAGCGTCCGGCGCCGCGCGAGCTCCAGACGCGCGGAAATATCTCGGGCTGTTCCTCGAAGAAGAACCGATAGTGCTGCAACTGCTCGCGCAACTCCGGCCGCACGCGCCGGCGAGCGCTTCGTACCCATGGCATTTGCTCCGCGTGCGAAGCGGGATGTAGGAACACATCGACGGCGCGCAACGACTCACGCGCAATCGAGAAACCGAAATCAATGTGCGTCGCTTTAATCCCGCTGATGCGCATCTGATTATCATGTTTGGCAATCAGTTGCATGGACCTGCGGGCCGCTGTTAGCATTTGCCTATGATTGCCGTCGCCTCGATGCTCCTGGCGCTTTCAGCATCCGGGGATGCCCTCTTTGCTGCTGGGAACTTTCCCGCTGCGCTAGCCGCGTACCGTCAAACCATCTCGCAAAACCCAAAAGACGCGCCGGCACTAGCGCGCATCGCCACGCTGGAGCTCTATCAAAACGAGTTGACCCCGGCAGCGCGAGACGCGCGCAGCGTCCTTACCATTGATGCAAAAAATGCGACCGCTACGCGGGTCCTTGAAACGGTGCAGTTGCGGCAACGGGTCGCCGCCAGTGCGAGCTCGCTTGGAATTCCGCCCGAAGGCGTGACTCTGCCGTTTGTTGATTCCGAGCCGCTGCCGCTAATCCAAGTTGAAATCAACGGTCATACGGCGAACTGCGTCCTGGACACCGGCGCACCCGATATCGTGCTCGATCCGCAGTTTGCTATACAGGCCGGAATGACGATAACGGGCGGTCAGATGGGCGTATTCGCCGGGGGCCGCACGGCGCAAGTACGCCAGGCCGTTGCCTCGAGTGTCCGGGCCGGCTCTATTTTGTTGCGGGATGTGCGCGTTGGAATATTGCCCTCACCGGGGCGGTTGTTCCAAGACCGGCGTGTAGACGGGGTCGTCGGCACGATGTTCCTCTCGCGATTCCTGGCGACGATCGACTATCCGCACCACCGTTTAGTGCTTCGTGCGCGCGAGGGCGGCACCGGCGCAGACGGCGTTCGCGTGCCGATGTGGCTTGTCGGCGATCACTTTCTCTTTGCGAAAGGGAGCGTCAACGGGCTGGGAGATCAGTTGTTTATTGTCGATTCCGGCTTAGCGGGCGGCGGTTTTGCGCCCGAGCAGCAGACCATTGCCGCCGCGCACGTGCGTACGTTTGCCGACCAAGCCTCGCAGGGTATCGGCGGTGCGGGCGCCGTCAGAATTATTCCGGTAATTGCCGACACATTGTGCTTGTCGAACGCCTGCCAACATGACGTTCATGGGGTGTATTCCCCTGGCGGTTCGCCGCTGCGCTCTTTTCCGTTTATTATCTCCGGCGCCGTTTCACATACGTTTCTGGAACACTACGCCGTAACCTTGGATTTCGAGCGCATGGAGATACGCTTAAAATAACAGCGCGCCGAAAGTCGCTGTCGATGCAACAATCGCGCGACTTCTACGAACTGCACTCGGTGAATCGAAGGGCCGGGCAATAGACGGGCTTGCCCGCTGATTTCGCCGGTCGCGTGCGTTCGGCGATGCGATAGAGAAGTTTAGCGGTGCTGCAGGGAGCGGCCCGCTCGCCTGCCGAACGTGCGGCGGCATGAGACGACGCGCAATTATCGTTGTCCTTCTCACCGCACTGCTTTGTCCATCGCTTGCGTCCGCGACGGCCCCGGCGGCAAGCTCCAAAACACTTGTATGGGCGCCTTGTTCGGACGCGCCGAAAGTGCAGTGCACGACGATCGAGCTTCCGGTCGATTACGCTAATCCGGCTAGCAGCACGTTCAAACTGCGTATCGGTCGCGTGCCGGCAAGCGATCCGGCGCATAAAAAAGGTGTCTTGCTGTTCCCTCCGGGTGGTCCGGGCGCGGGCATCGTTTCGATGTTCGTCGCAAACCGTGCCGGCAATCACGTCGATGATTTTCGCCGCTGGTACGATGTCGTGACGTTTGATCCGCGCGGTATCGGCAAGAGCAGCCCGATTCGTTGTTCGCCGCAGGCCGTTCCAAAAGCCACGCCGCCGTCGACGGTGCCGCCGACGCAAGCGCAATTTGACGCAATCTCGGCAGCCAACGCGGCGTTTTTCAAAACGTGCTTTGCGCTGACCGGCGGCTTGATGTCGCACCTATCCGCCATGGACACCGCGATGGACGTCGAGCGCATTCGACAAACGCTTGCGCCAAACGCCGGTTTGCTCGCATATGGAGGATCGTACGGATCGGCATACGGAGCTGCCTACTTGGAGCGGTATGGGTCCCATGTGAAAGCGCTCGTTCTGGACGGTGTCGTGGATCACAGCGTTGATCTACCGACGTTTATGACACGCAATGTGGTGGCCGCGCAAGATGAATTCGACCGCCTCACGCGATGGTGCAATGCAAACGCCTCTTGCGCTTTGCACGGCAGGGACGTTGGCGCTGCGTATGACAAGGCCGTCGCCCGAGCGCCCGCATTGCGGACTACCGTGTCACAATTGCTTGCCGCCGGCTCCAGTCCGGAATACGGGTGGTCGTTCATCGCGCGTTTACTCGCGCAAGTCAATGCCGGCAACATGAGCGAGCTAAAAAAAATCGTCAAAAGCATGTCGCTTGGTGAAACGTCTGCAGATCCGCAGTTGCGCGCGGGTAAGAGTGGACTATTTTCGGGGGTATTTTGCTCCGACTATGGTCCGCAGCGCGATTATGCAAGTTTCCAGAGACAAGCGATTGCTATTTCGCGCCGTGCGCCGCGATTTGCATGGAAGTTTTGGGACTCGACCCCGATTGCGCACGCCTCGGCGGGCGTGCTGGACTGCGCGGGTTGGCCGCTGCCTGCGTCCTACCCGCCGCATCGCCTGCAAGTCGGCCTGCATCGCAATGTAATGGTGGCCAATCCGACGCACGATCCGGCGACGCCGCTTACGGCCGCACTCTCGGTCTGGATGCAAATCCCCGACGCGCGCTTACTAATTGCCGACGTCGACGGCCATCAAAGCTTGATTCTCTCGCAGTGTGCGTACCGGACACAGTTACGCTTTTTCGGCGAGGTCAAAGCGCCGGAAAGCGTGACGCTTTGCCCGAAGTAAAACGCTACGGTTGACGCGCGTACAGTCGCCCGCGATCGCGAAACCAGGCGACATTTCCCGCCGGGTCACGCACAAAATCGCTGCGGGCTGTTTGGCCGTCTTTCGCCGTCGTGAGCACATAATCGCCGCGATAGAATGCCATCGTCTGATCGACGTCGCCGGTCACCCGCAGTCCGCCGTCGTGGGCGCGAACTTCGATTTTCAGCGTTTCCATTTTCTTAGGAGACGTATCGGGCGGAATCACCCAGCCGCGGTACCGGCCCTCGTATTTGCGAAGCTGCGCGGCTGACAAACGTTTGGGCACTGCCGGCGGATTGCTCAATCCGGCGAAACGATTCAACGCCCAACCCGAATAACTGACGTCGGCGATAAGTTTGCCTCCGTTCGTCGAGTTGGTGAGGATCGACATCGCGAAATTGCGCTGCGGGACGATGATTAAATCCGAATTTTGTCCGCCCCACGAGCCGCCGTGTTGAAGAACGGGTATACCTTGCGCCGTACGCCGCTGCCAAAAGGACACGACGACTCCGTCGATTTCGAAGACAATCGTTCCACCGGGCCCCGGATGCGAGTGCATGGCGTGCAACGCGTTTGCGGATAGCACGCGGGCACCGTCGTATGCGGATCCATTACCCAGGTGGAATCGCGCATAGCGTAGTTGATCCTGCGCCGACGAAATGAGGCCGCCCGTTGAATCCAACGACCGCGGAAAATACCAACCGTCCGTGACCACCGGTTTGCCGTTCTTGGTATCGTGCGAAGCGGCAAACGAATGACCGATGAGTTCGTCCGCGAAAAATCCGGAATGTCTCAAACCCAGTGGCTTCAGAAGCATGTTTTGCACGGCTTGTTCATATGCCGTACCACTGGTCACTTCGAGAACGCGACCGGCCAGGTTCACCGCGGCATTGTTGTATGCGAAGACCTTCCCCGGCGGCGTCAGTTGCGGCAGAAGCCGCATATCTTTGACGTACAGCGCAAGCGCATTATCTCCACGTCCGTATCCGGCATAATCGTCGCCCATCCAGCCGGCGCTATGATTGAGGAGCTGGCGCACGGTGACGCGCCGGGCGGCATTCTTATCGGCAAGCGTCAATCCCGGCAGATATGTACGCACCGGCGCGTCGAGTTGGATTTTGCCGCTGTCGACGAGTCGCATCAGGGTTGTGCCGGTGAAAGTTTTGGTGATGGAGCCGATTCGAAAGAGCGTATTGCCGTCTACGGGCTGCGGATAGTCGACATTGGTCACGCCGTAACCGCGCACGTACTCTTCGCCGTTGTACCAAACAGCTATAGCGACGCCCGGAATGTGATAGCGCGCCATCGCATCTTTGATCTTGCCGTCAAGCGCGCCAAAACTCGCAGTTGCATCGCTTGCCGCGGCAGCCGCTGTAAGCGGCTGCACCGCAGTGGCCAGCGCTGCAGCGCCCGCCGCACGAAGCATATCGCCGCGGGTCAGATCCTCGCCCATGCATAATCTTTTCGACGCGACGCTTGCCCCGTGCCTTTGGGCACTATTATCGGCGGAAGTCGTCAGGGAATTTTCCCCAATGCAGCCTCAGAGGCCAGCAGTTCACGGAACGCGCCTCATTCCCGCTCGCGGCCGCCTCAAAGATGTTCATGTTGGGCATCTGGCTTGCCAGGATTTCCGCAAGGTCATCACGAGCAACTGTTGGAACCATTGGATGCTCAGGAGCTGGTGGTCATTTCCCGCGCCGCCGCAATACTTGATCGGCTCATGTCAGGGTGCCAGCTTCTATTCCGTACATACGTTGGATACTGGAGACGTTTATTATGCGTGCTCTCTTCATTGCCTCATTTCTACTTGCCGGACAAATCCTCACTGGACAATCGGTAGCGCAGGCACAAACGCTTCCTGTCGGTCTGGAACGGATGCGCGTCCCGGAGCGAACAGCTTCCCTTCGTGGAGATCCAAGCGCCATGCTGCAGATTACCATCTGGTATCCGGCTAGAGCGGGTACGAAGCAGGCAGATCAGACGATCGGTAAACGAACCAATCCGCTGTTTTTAACTGGCAGGTGGCAAGAACACGCCGCGCCTTTGATGGGCCGACGCTTTCCTATAATCGCCATCTCTCATGGAACGGGTGGCTCGGCGCTGCAAATGGCATGGTTGGCAGCGCCGTTAGCGGCTGACGGATACATTGTTGTCGCGGTAGATCACCCGGGAAATAGTCTGGCTCTTTATACGCCTGCGGGTTTTGGACTTTGGTGGTTGCGCGCGCGTGACATCACGCTGGCGATAGACACAGTGTTAAGAAGCCCGCGTTGGAAACCGCTGGTTGATCCCAAGCACATTGGAGCAGCGGGATTCTCACTGGGAGGCTACACGGTACTAGAACTAGCGGGTGCGCGCACGGATCTAGCGCGGTTCGCGACGTATTGCAAGCGCACGAGATGGTCTGCATGCGACGGGCCCCCCGAATTGCCGCACAGCGAGACACAGCTGCGTGTTCAAGCCGAACACGACAAGGCGATCGCGCGGGCGCTGTCCGAAGCGGGTCGCAGCTACCGGGACCCTCGTATCCAGGCAATTTTTGCGATCGCCCCTGCGGTAGTCCCAGCCATCCGCCCAGACAGCCTAAAAGGTATAGCAATCCCCGCCTTTGTGGTGGCGGGTCGCGGTGACCCATTAGTCTCCCCTTGGGAGAATGCAGTTGCCGCTGCTCGGCTCATGCCTACTGCTCAACTTTTTCTGTTTTCGCGATCGGTAGTGCATTATACGTTTCTGGATCAGTGTACGGCCCTTGCGCATGCTATGCTGCCGAGCCTTTGCGCGACGCCTGGCTTCGTGCAAAGCGAAACGCATGCTCAGACAGTATGGCTGGCGAGCCATTTCTTCAAAACGAGTTTTTCGTCGCTTGCAAGTGGTCAGAAGTATCCATGAGGGGATTTACTTGAAAAAGCCGATGGGAGTGAAACGCTCGGATTGTATAGCTTCTAGAGTGAACGCCCGTCACGTGCTCGTTGCGCGTCTGCAGGCTGCTTGCGCTCGAAGAATGCGGCGCGTTGCTCCTTAACTATCTGGTCACGCATGCCGGACAAGCCTGCCGTTTGGAGCAGGTCGCTCAGGGTGTGCGTGCCGAGGCGAAGGCTTGCGGCTGCTACGGTTCGCCGCGCGTTCGGGTCGGCGTGACTGAGCCGATACTCAGGTAAGCCGAGTCGCGCTGTCAATTCGCGCCAAGCGGCGACTTCCGGCGGCACATCACGCTGGGCTCGCTCTCGTAGCCTGTGGCTATAAAGCAAATGATCCAATCCGGCGGCGCGGGCTAGGGCCTCCCTAAGAGGCGTTGAAGCCAACATAACCTGCAACAGAACTTCCTCATGCGCTGCTCTATCGTCGCGTCCGGTAAGCTCCGCGCATCCAACGTCGCGAGCCAATGCTTCCCACGCTGCACGTCCGCGTAGAGTGTTTAATGCCAGAGTTTCTAACTTTGGAACTGATTGGGCGGCATCGTGGAGCGCTTGGATTGTTTCCGCATCGGGCGCCTCGAAAATTCCCATATCGGTGAGCTGGAGAAGATCCTGAGCAACTTGAACCGGAAGTTCGCGTAATGCTTGATAGTACGCTGGTTCACCAACGTTACTTTCGGGAATGCCCGCGCGTCGAGCAAGTCCCAAATGTATCTCGCGATCGCTGATCTCATCTTCACCAAGATTAACGCCCGCAAGAAAAGCTTCACGCCAAATCGTCTTCCAGGCGGGGAGGGCTGCCCCGGCGGCAAGATCGTGCAAGAGGGTTCGCGCATCCGCTTGCGATATGGCATCGATTGCGGCACGCAATTCCTTGCATCCGTTTACACCGCTCAGGCCCGATCGTCTAAGGATGCCTATAGACGCAAATCGCGCCAGACCCGCGGCGCGCTGCAGACCGCGTATGTGCGCATTCGCCGGAAGGTTCGACACGGCCCGAGCTAATTGCCGCGAGGCCGGATCGCACCCATGTCTCCACACTGTCAGACGTGCTTCGTCGGAATCCATTTCGTGAAAGCGATCAGCGAGATCAGGCTGGGCCAGGTCTGCAAGTTCTCGCCAGGCGTCCTCTGGACGAATGTCATCGTAAGGCGCCTCCGTCTCAATATCACGTTCCGCCACGTGTCTAAGTATATCCTTATGACCGCTACTGAACCCCTCAGAAGGCACTGCAAGCCCCTTCGCAAGGATTGAGCGTGCGGCCTCGGTAGAAAGGTCCTCGAGCAATCGGGGAAACGCAGATTCGGGAGTGCACTGGTTCGCCGCCCAGTGGTAGACACCGGCTCGTTCGCAAAGCGCGACTGCCAGGTACTCCAATGCTTGAATATCCGAAACGTTAAGCGCTTCTCCTAGTATCTTCGTCATCGACGCGCCACCCGGCAAAAGACGCCCTTGGCGTTGGATCTCCTCTCCAATGCGTCGCGCTTCGGTCCGTGAAAGGCGCCTAATCACAGACAAAGCACGCCTTGCAGATGCCCGCACAAATGGCTGATCGGTTGGTGGGTTGCCGGCTAAAGTTCTCGCAAGGTCAA
>DASRSF010000100.1:0-3384 GCA_035656615.1 Vulcanimicrobiaceae bacterium
GGGACGGCGGAGGCTTCGATGGGGATGAAGTCTTCGGCTAGGCCTTGCAGGCGGACTTCGCCGAATTCGGCGGTGTAAGCGCCGGAATCCGTGCTTTTGATTTCGCCGATCTCGGGGACGTTTGCGAGTTGCGGAATCTTCGAACGGATCTCGTCCGGAATGCGGACTTTGTCACCTACCGAAAGCGTGCCTTGATCCCATAGCGAGTTCAAGCTGTCCAGCAGCATCGGAAGCGGGATCCCGTAGTCCTCGCTGACGGCGCCGATCGTATGCGATTCGCTGATCGCACAATTCGAGCAACCGCCCAGATGAAAGCGGGCGAAGACGCGCCGGGCGCCGGCGTGGAGTTTGAAGGCTTGGTCGACGGTCATGTCGGGCGTGAAGCGCTGATCGGTCATACTCATTCTTTCGGCTACAACGCGGCTGGGCCCTCATCGGTTGCGTCGCCCAGGCCCGATAGGCGGCGACCCAACGCCTGGAGACGCTCACGCAGTTCTCGGACTTGGATGCCGTCGATGGCGTGCCCAACGCTGGCCGCTAGAAGCGAGAGCGCTTCGCGCTCGTCCGGGGCGTAGGTTTCGTCATCCCGCTTGGCCCCGCAGACCAGCATGCCGAGTAGTTCCCCGCGCACGATCATGGGCAGCGCAAGCGCCCCGGGCAGCGAGGAGTCGGGCGATGGTAAATCGACGTTCGCGCGCCGGGCGCGCATTGCCAGAACCGCTGCATCGTTTTCGTCCACTTCCGGACTTTGCGCGAACGATGATTGCGCCGGACGGTACACGGCAGAGTTTGCAAGCCACACACCTGCAGCACGAACGCCGGCATATCGTTCGGCGGTTTTGACGCACCGTTTGAGCAGCACATTCAATTCCGTAATGTACGGAGCGTCATGTGCGAACGTCCGAAGGAGCGCTTCGGCCAAATGCCGTTCGCGAAACAGCACCCAATCGACGGCACGATCCACGCGCGTGTGAATTGCCCGAATGGAAAAGCCGAGTACCAGCGCAACACCCAACTGCACCGCAACGCTGCCGACGTGACTGGTTTGCTCGACGTATTTGCCGAGCAACGTCTCGACGATGACGAATATCGCTACGATCACCGCGGAAACGCCCGTGTACACAATTGCCCGGTTGATCACAAAACCGACGTCGATAACGCGGTGGCGCAAAATCACGTACGCGAGGCCGAACGGCACCAATCCGAGCGGAAGAAGCGAAAGCTGGTCCACCCACTCTTGAAACCCAAAAGCGGCTTGCACGATGAGGTCGACGATCGGACCACACAGTCCCAAGCCCAGAATGAGGAAAACCCATCGACGGCGCTGGCGTTCTGAAGGCGGCCCATAAACGTATGCGACGACCAGCGTTGCAACGACAAGCAGCGTGATGAGCACGAACGTGCCAAGAAAAACCGCGTTCATTATTGAAATGGCATCCGAACTGTGCGGAATCCAGGCGATGATAACGACCCCGGCCGCCGCGGCAATTGCTAGAACTTGGGCGATCCGGCACAAGCGGTCGGCGAGCGGATGGGCGCGACCCGATGGAAACCTGGCAGCGAATGCGGCCGCCGCTGCTAGGCCCAAAAAGTACAGAGCGAGATTGCCAATCTGCAAAACGATCAGCGAAAGGACCGGCCATGGCAGCACGCCGTTGTTCATCGCAATCGCCAAGCCGAAACACCAAAGAAATGCGACGAGTGCGCGTGTCGCGGGGTCGTCGGGCCTGCGCCAAGCCAGGAGAAATGCTACCAACAGAAAGGCTAACCGGATGATGGTTACGGCCCACGGGATGTTCACGCGAGGCACCGGCTGGGCGGTTAGCGTTACGTCGCGAGCATTATTCACGCGGACTTGCACGCGTGCACCGGCGGTGGCGTACATCACCTGTGCGCGTTGTATGGCCGTGTTGCCGTAGTGCACCAGGTCACCCGCGCGCACTCCCGCCTGCGCCGCGGGCGATCCCGGGTGGACGGACGTAACCTGAATCTGCCCCGGCGATCGAACCGGCACCGTGAATTCCATTCCGAAATCCTGGCGTTCGGGCAAGGTCAGTTCGTACGCGAGGAAACCAATAGCCAGAATGATACATCCTAGCGCGAGAGCGCGCCATGCAGCGGAAGTCATGTGTGGTATTGTACCGCGGAGTACGCCTGTAAGCCGGATTCTGTACTCGCGAGAAGCTCGCGAGTGACGGCCATCTCTCTGGGGCGCGCGTTACCGCGCGCCTCGGTGCGACGGAGCTCGTTCGGATGGGCCATCCGCCCGTTCGCCGGAAACCGGCGGCCGGGATATCGAGCGGTCTTGCTTCAGGTGGGGTTTACCCGAACGCACGTCACCGTGCGGCTCCGTGAGCTCTTACCTCACGATTTCACCGTTGCCGCTTTGGGACGATGCCCAAAGCGGCTGTATGTTTCTGTGGCACTTTCCTTCGAGTTGCCTCGACAGGACGTTATCCTGCACCCTGCCCGATGAAGCCCGGACTTTCCTCACGCTGCTCTACGAGCAACGCGCGGCCGTCCGGCGTACTCCGCGACATGCAGTATACCACAACCGTGGATCGCGGCTTTAGTCGAACGTGCCCACGAAGATCGCGTTTGCGGTCGGACTTACTCCCGTTGGCAACGTTGTGGGCGGTGTGGTCGTGGCGGCCGGCCCGTCGATCAAGTACAGCGAAAGATTTCCCGTGCTGCACGGCATCGCATTGCTGGCGCAGCTTGTCGATATTTGACTAGGCGTTACCGTGATGCCGCTGGTGGGTGACATCGCATAGAACGTGATCGGCACATTTTGCGCGGCGCTGGGCAGTGTTTGCGGATTGGTAGCGGAGCCGAATGCCGCGGGTTGACCCAACGGATTTGCGCTCGGCGTGGTACCGGTGTAATACCCGAATTGCACGCCGCCCGCGCCGTTAATTTGCTGCACGTACGGGGAGCTTTGGTGGAAGTTTACCGCGGCGCCGCCGGGAAACGGTTCTTCGTTTATTGTTGTAACCGTCAATGTTGGTGAACTCGCGTACGTAGGATGCACCGCACCGGCCAGGACGATCGAGTATTTTGAACCGGCGTTGACTGAAAGAGCGCCCGAGAAGTTCGGGATGTTGATCTGCGTTCCGTTCGAATCCCGCAGAATCACGGCGTGCGATCCGGCGTTGAGGCTTACGGCATACGAGGTCACGCTGCCGTAGTTTAGTGCGCACGCACTTCCCGTTGCGCCGTTCGTGCAATACTGTTGCTGATTGTCGATAAAGACTTCAATAGCGCCGGCATCGGGCGAACCGTTGACAAAGCGCACTTGAGCTTTGCTGGAACTGGGTGAAAACGGGCTGGTGCTCGTGCCGCCGTTACATCCGGCAAGCCCAGCTATTGAAAAAATGCCGCCCA
>DASRSF010000101.1:0-4636 GCA_035656615.1 Vulcanimicrobiaceae bacterium
CGGTCAGCGTTTAGGCAAAGGGCGATCGTCCATAGCCAACGCGCTGCGCCTGCTGCTCTTGCCCGACGCCATTACCTCGATGATTGCGCAGGGACTTTTAAGCGCCGGACACGCCAAGGCGCTGCTTGCCGCGCCGGAAGCGACGCGCCTGGAACTCGCCAAACGCGTGGTCCGCGACGGACTCTCGGTGCGTGCACTGGAGCGCGTCGTCATGGCGCTAACGTCCCCGCCGGCCGCGAAAACGCCGGCTGCGCCGTCTGGTTTATCTGCGGAAGAGCGCGAGTTCGAATCGCAACTGCGAACGCGCGTAGGCGCGCACGTAGCGTTGCGCCGGAATGGTAAGGGCGGACGCATCGAGATCGCGTTCACGAGCGAACCGGAGCTGATTCGCATCGCCGAAATTCTATTAGGCGATTAGCGTGGCGATCGTTCAGCGCATCATCGTTATGGTGATGGCTGCCGCGATGGTCTTCATTTTTTTGCTGCCGCTTGCGCTCTCCCGAGGCAACTACGTGATCGCCGTGGCGATTGTTACAATCTTCGTCATCTATCTTGGACTGAATGCATGGATCTTCGTGCGCATGCGGCATCGCTCTTAACCGGCATCTACGCGATCGTCAATGAGGGCGATACGGATCCGGTCGTCCTGGTGCGTGCCGCTTTGGCGGGCGGCGTTCGCATCGTGCAATACCGGGCCAAAGCCGGAATACATGACGCGCGCGCACATACAATTCGTGAATTGACCAGGCGCAGCGACGCGCTTTTTATACTTAACGATGCATGGGAGCGCGTCGCGGAGTTCGACGCGGACGGTGTACACGTCGGTCCTGACGATATTGCGCTGGATCAATTGCAGCGCATTCGGCAGACCATCGGCCCTCGATTAATTGGAGTTTCGTGTGGTACACCGCAAGAGGCGCGTATTGCGGAGCGCACCGGCGCGGATTATGCGGGTGTGGGTTCGATTTACGCAACGCCATCGAAGGCGGATGCGGGTGCGCCGATAGGGATAACGGGTTTGCGTGCAGTGGCCGGCGCAACGTCGTTGCCCCTCGCGGCGATTGGCGGGATTACCCTGGCGCATATCGGCGAGGTTCGCGCAACCGGAGTTGCGATGGCCGCGGTCATCTCGGCGATTACGTGCGCCGCCGACCCGCAAGCCGCAAGCGGCGCGCTCGTCCGCGCTTGGAACGGTTCCTAATGCGCGTATGAGCAAGCCGGTTATCGCCTCGATTGGCACTACGCATCCGTGGAATATTGCCGGCGTCGGTTTGGACGCTCAGATTGCTTGTGAGTATGGCTTACCGCACGCAGCGGCGATTGTGGCGGTAAGCGCGCAAGATCAGCACGGCTTGCATGCGATTCATCCCGTGCCCGCAGCTCTAGTAACCGAGCAGCTGCACAGTTTTCCGCCCGGCATCGCAGTGTATCTGGCCGGCGCGCTGGTATCCAACGAAAACGTCCGCGCAGTGGCCGCGTTCGTGCAAGACCTCGGCGAGGCGGTTGTAGTCGTGGACCCGGTGCTCTCCGTAAGCCTGGGCGGTGACCTCCAGACCGACGCGGATCTTGCCAGGACATTGAATTCATGCTTGCTCACGCTGCCCGTCATCGTCACCCCGAACCTTGGCGAAGTCGAACGGCTCACCGGTAAAGCGCCCGCGGACGCCGCCGCGATGGAGGCGGCGGCACGGCAATTCGTGCGTAACGGCGCAAAAGCCGCGCTGGTTACCGGGGGCCATCTTCGCGGTGACCCGGTCGACGTGCTGGCAACCGCGCAAGGAATCCAGTCGTTTTCCGATACGCGTATTCCGGGCGATATGCGCGGGTGCGGCTCAACGCTCGCCGCCGCGCTGGCCTGCGAACTTGCGCTGGGCAAGAAACTGGCTCCCGCGGTTCAGGATGCGCGAGCGTATGTGCGCGCAAAAATTGCGGCCGGCCGCATGCGCGGCGGCTTGCAGGTCGCTTTTTAAAAGTCGTGCAACTCGGGCGATTTCCATGTCCACGATAGCAAACATAACCCACCAGCCCCGCGTCATGTCCGGAATGCGACCGACGGGCAAGCTTCATATCGGCCATTACATCGGCGTACTAACGCAATGGGTCGATTACTGCCGCAACGCGGACGCGTACTTTGAGATCGCCGATTTGCATGCGTATACCACCGGGTTTTCCGAACCGCAAAGCATCCGCGATTCACGCAACGACATGGTCATCGATTGGCTCGCCGCGGGCGTGGACCCACAGCGTTCTACGTTCTTTTTGCAGTCCGCCATTCCGGAAATTTCGGAGCTGCACGTGCTGCTCGGCATGATTACGCCGCAGTCGTGGCTCGAACGCGTGCCGACGTACAAAGGGCAGATCGAGCAGCTGGGCCAGGAAATTGCAACGTACGGGTTTCTGGGATATCCGCTGTTGCAGCTGTGCGATATCGCAATTTTTCGCGGTGAGTACGTACCCGTGGGACGAGACCAGGTCGCGCATTTGGAATTCGGCCGCGAAGTCGTGCGCCGCTTCAACTATCTCTACGGCGATGGGAGAACCGTACTCGTCGAACCGCAAGCTGTGCTCGTCGAGGGCGGCGCGGAAGTTCCCGGGCTGGACGGGCGCAAGATGAGCAAATCCTACAACAACACGATCTTGCTAGCGGACGACGATGAAACGACCACCAAAAAAGTTCGCAGCATGATCACGGACCCACAAAAGGTGCGGCGCAACGATCCCGGTCACCCGGAGATTTGCCCGGTGTTCACGCTTTGGAAACTGGTGCGGCCGCAACACGCGCCCGTGGTCGAGCGTGATTGCCGCTCCGGAGCGCTAGGGTGCGTTCAGGACAAGTCCGACTTCGCCGAAGCGCTCAACGAATTTCTGAAGCCGATTCGCGAACGCCGCGCCATTCTGGCTGCGGATACGGCATACATCGAGGGAATTATTGCGCAAGGCACCGCACGAGCGCGCGAAGTCGCGATTGAAACGCTGACCGATGTGAAACGCGCTATGCGTTTGCTCTAGAACGCTGCGCGTCGATCGTAAAGCTCGGGTCTTTCGCGGAAATGCATCCGGCCCGAAAGATGCCGAACCGTTCGCACAATGCCGCAGTAACCAGGCATGCCCCGGATATCTTCGCCGCGACGTCGCTGCGCTTTGCGAACAGCGCCGCTACGCTGCCCGCGATCGTCAGTGCTCGAGCCGTCTCCGAAAGCTTTTTTGCCTGTCCGGTTTTATACGCGAGGTCTTGCCGCGGCCCGAGCTCGGCGTGCAACCGCTCCAGCGCAAAAAGCGCACCCACACCGCCCACCAACGCGAGCCGGCGCGCAGCGCCCCCGAATGCCGCCGGCACGCAAAGCATGCCGACTCCCGCGGCGCTCATCGCCGAACTGCATGCGAACAGCAGCGGCAACGAACGGCGTCCGTAGTGCCATGCGGGCACGACCGTATCGGAAATCAGGACGGCGGTATATACCGACATCGGCGGGCCGAGCAGCGCGGCAACTGCTTCAAATAAACGGCCGATGGGACGTAGCAATCCCGTGAATTCGCTCGCGGCGGCCAGCGTCACCGATCCGCCGAATGCGCTGAAAATATAGACGCCCACACTCATCGGGGAGGTCGGTTTGAATACGCGCAACATGTTCATGAAACGTTCGGGCCGCTTGAGGTCCGCGATGAGGCAAAATCCGCTGACAGCAGTGCCGCCGGCCGCGGCAAAGAGCATTGCGCGCGCGAGCGTTTCGTTTTTCGCCAGGCGCTGCGTGAACGCGAGCGTTGCTGCGGTTCCCGCCAACCCGCCCGTGAAAAAGTAGGTCGGGATCAGATCCGTCCATTCCTGCGGTTTGATCATCGGCCGACCGTAGTAACCCGGCTGCTCGTCGTGCAGCTCGGTCGGCGTTTTCACCATTTCCGCATTCCGGCCGCGAGCGCAACCGCGCCGGCTAGGATCAGCATCGCTGCACCGGCAGCTTGCCACATCTCAGGCAGATGTTTAGTCGGATCGACGGGATCAGGTGGCAAGCCGTACACCTCCGGCTTGTCGAGCAGCAGCCACATCGACCCGCCGCCGCCGACTCCGTCGTTCGGATCCGTTAAGTACAGCTGTGCACCGTCGAACCGCTGCTGCACGGACTCCAATCGGTGCGCTGCGCGCTCGCGCAACTCTTCCACGGGGCCGTACTGAATGGACTCGGTGGGGCAGGCTTTAGCGCATGCGGGAATCTCGCCGATCTTCAACCGGTCATAACAAAGCGTGCATTTCCCCATCGTGCCGGCCTGCGGCTGTTCGCTGATCACCCCGAAGGGACAAGCGACGACGCAATAACCGCAACCATTGCATACGTCCTCTTGGATCACCACCGTGCCGAATTCGGTGCGAACGATCGCACCCGTCGGACAAACGTCTAAGCAGCCGGCATGCGTACAGTGTTTACAGACGTCCGACTCCATGAGCCAGCGGCTTTTTCCCGGCGCACCGTTGCCGCGTTCAAATTGTTCGACGAACGCGACGTGCCGCCACGTGTTACCGCTGAGCTCGACGGTGTTGTCGTACGACATCGCCGTATAGTTGTAGCCGTCTTCTGGAAGATTGTTCCACTCTTTGCAGGCCACTTCGCAGGCCTTGCATCCGATGCACACCGAGGTGTCG
>DASRSF010000102.1:0-4905 GCA_035656615.1 Vulcanimicrobiaceae bacterium
TCCGCTTGCAACCATACGTCCGTTCTTTAGAATGACGACGCGGTCACAGATCGCTTGTGCTTGTTCCAGCATATGTGTGCTCAGCATGATCGCCACCCCGGCTGCGCGCAAATCCCGAATGATCTCGCGCAGTTCGCGTTGCCCGAGCGGATCGAGCCCGATCATCGGCTCATCGAACAGAATGACGGGCGTTGCGGCTAAAACCGTCGCCGCCACCAGCGTTTTTTGACGCATACCTTTGGAAAGCTCGCCGCCCAGGGTGTCACGGTGCTCATCCATGGAAAAGCGTTGAAGCAGATTGCGGGCATGGTTTTCCCATCCCGGCGGCAGGCGGCAGCTCTTTGCAACAAATACCAGATGCTCCCAAACCGTAAGCATGTTATAGACGTCCGGAGTCTCGGGAATCAAGGCGATCGTTTGACCGCGAGTTTCGCGCAGCTGCATGCCGTCCCAGCTGAAGGTGCC
This sequence comes from Vulcanimicrobiaceae bacterium, assembly GCA_035656615.1. Taxonomy (GTDB): domain Bacteria; phylum Vulcanimicrobiota; class Vulcanimicrobiia; order Vulcanimicrobiales; family Vulcanimicrobiaceae; genus DASRSF01. Next base: position 466 of record DASRSF010000102.1, read on the forward strand.
CGCATCTGCGCGCAGCAATCCGGCCGCGCATAGAAACGTTGTACTCTTTCCCGCTCCGTTAGGCCCGAGCAGACCCACGACTTCGCCGCCGAGCACGTTGAATGAAAGGTCATCGACGGCGACATGCTTGCCGTAGCGCTTCGTCAAGCCGCTTATCTCGAGGATCGGCATCTTTTACGAATGCGGCGCATGCGCGTCGCCTTCGTCCCAGCCAAGGACCTTGGCAATCATCTCGGCCCGGCTCTTTGATTCGGTTTTGCGCAACAGTCCCTTGAAATACCCGGTAACGGTTGTCGGCGAGATCGAGAGTTCGGTCGCGATGTCCGGCGCGTGTAAGCCGCGCATGATCAATTCCAACACTTCGCGCTCGCGGTTGGTCAGGGAATAGCGGCGCACTGCGGATGCAACCGGTGCGCGGCGTGAGGCGCGCTCGAGCATCAAGGCAAAGAATGACCTGTCGCTCCCGTGAACGCGGCTGATATGGATGATCAGTGCCGGAACGGGCATAACGGTGGCGTGATGGTGCTGTTCGTCGATATCGCGTACCGCCTTGACGACCGCGGTTTCCACGGGTGCGGGTAATCGCCCAGTTTCTGCCAGGCCGCACATCTCATCGAGAAGCGCCAGCGCAGCCGCCTCGTATTGCACGATGCGCAGATCGTCGTCGACAAGAAGGAGGCGGGGCCGCGCGCGCTGCTTTATGGCGTGCGGTAAACGAGGAGACTCGCGGTGACCCGTGCCCGCCTTGAGCGACATAACACAACCTTAGCTGCTGTAAAGCGGCAGGCTTACTGGTTGGCTGCCCGAACGCGCACTTCCTCGAAAATGGCCGCACGCAAGCGGCCGCCCGTGCCTTTGAACGGCACGACGTGCATGATGACGTCCTCGCTTACCGCATGCGGTGCTCCGGGACGGGCGCTCGTAATAATAGAGCGCACCTCTTGGGGAAGTTCCCCGGATGCGTACGGCGCAAATATGTTCTCAGGCTGATCTTCGCGTGCCACGACGTTACCGCTCTGGTCCACGATTACGACGTAACGGTGAACGCGCGAGCGTTGATACGGCTGCTCCAATGCTCTCAACTCCTGTGCCATCCTTAGGGTACGGCATGCACCCGGTGAACACAATAGCCATTTAGCACGGGCGTTTGCGGGGTTATTATGGACTAGAGCAGTCCATTTCTTATGGCATAGACGGCTATTTGTGTGCGAGCGCTTAAATCAAGCTTCGCAAAGATATTCGCAATGTGATTTTTCACGGTTTTGTCGGAGAGCATCAACCGGGAGGCGATCTCTTTATTGGAAAGCCCTTCGGCAACCAAGCGAACAACGTCGAGCTCGCGTTTGGAGAGCTGAACGCCTTCGTGCTTTGCGCGGCTTCGCAGCAATACTTTGGTCAGACGCGGATCGGCGTAAAAGCCGTCGACGGCGACTTGCTTCAAGCACGCCAGAAGTTCTGCGGGGCTCACGTCTTTGGCAACGTAGCCGTCCACGCCCGCCGAGATTGCGCGCATCATTTGCGGAGCGCTCAGATGTGCCGTCAAAACACAAATGCGAACCTGAGGCGCCGCATGGCGGCATCCTTGTACGAGATCGGCGATGGAGTTGAAGTCTTCGTCCCAATCCGCCAGGATAAGGTCGGGACGCGTGCGCGTCAAAGATTCGGCGTTGAACGCCGTTGATTCACCGGCGACGACCAATTCTTCGTCGTCCGAGAGCATCCGGAAGAGCGCTTTACCAAGGAGCGGCTGCGGTTCCATAATATAGACGCGCAGCGGCTTGATAGACATTGCGGTGGCAGACATGCCGGTACGACTCCTAGTCAATGCAATTACCCCTGAATCCGTTCAGTACTTGGAAGTAAACCATCCGCAGAGGCGGAGTGACTATACTCCTTTTAGGGGGTTTTTACTAGAAGTGGGCGCTTTGAACTAGCGGCTCGTCGCGGAATTGCCTACGGTACAGACGGGCATAAGCACCATTGCGCGCCAGCAATACGGCATGCGTGCCGTATTCCACGATACGGCCGGATTCAACGACGAAGATGACGTCGGCCGAGAGTATGGTCGAGAGCCGATGCGCGATAACCAGACTCGTGCGTCCGCGCATAAGCGGCACCAGCGCCGTCTGAATCGCCGCTTCGTTATGCGAATCCAGCGAGCTGGTCGCCTCGTCCAGAATCAGAATTTTGGGATCCTTCAGTAAGACGCGAGCGATGGCCAGCCGCTGGCGTTCTCCCCCGGAAAGTTTGTGCCCGCGCTCGCCCACGATCGTCTCGTAGCCCTCGGGCAAGGATTGAATGAAGTCGTGGATGTTTGCCGCTGTTGCGGCCGCGTACAGCTCTTCATCGCTCGCGTCGGGCTTTGCGTAGCGCAGATTTCGGGACACGGTGTCGTGAAATAAGTAGGTTTCCTGCGTCACGATGCCGATATCGCGGCGCAGCGACTCCAGCGTAAGCGTGCGTACGTCCAAGCCATCGATCAATACCCGTCCGCTTTGCGGATCGTAAAAGCGCGGAACGAGCTGCGTGATGGTCGTCTTTCCGGCACCGGAAGGTCCCACGAACGCCGCCACCTGTCCGGGCGCAACGTGGAATGAGACGCGATCGAGAATGTTTCGTCCCTCTCCATAGGCGAACGTGACGTCCTCGAAGCGGATGTCGCCCATGATCGAGCGCAGAGCGGTGGAGTCGGGCGGTTCGTACGCCTCGGGCTGCATGTCGAGGTAATCAAAGATGCGCTCGAACACCGCCAGCGCGCTGACGATCTGCACTTGAATACCTGCCAGTGCAGCAGCCGGTCCGTATAATCTGCCCTGAATGTACTGCACGAACGCAACGACCACGCCCACCGCTATCGCTCCGCGCAGCGCGAGCCAGCCGCCGCCCAGCCAAACGATGGCGGGGCCGATGATCACCATGGCGGTAATCGCCGCGATGAACCACCGCCCGACCATCGCAAGCCGCACCTCCAGGTTCATCAAGTCGGTGCCGGCCGCGTAAAAACGCGCGCGCTCGTACGCTTCGCGCGCGAATGATTTGATAAGGGTGATACCGGAGATCGACAATGTTTCTTGCGTGATCGACTCGATCTCATCGCGCTTTTCTCGCGTTTGACGGCGGATTTCGTACATGCGCCGGCCCACGGGGGAGAGTGGCAGGACCATCAGCGGAACAATTGCAATCGACAATAGCGCCAGGCGCCAGTTCCAAAAGAACATCCAAACGACGGTGGTGCCGATCGTCACGACGTTGGTAAGAATCGACGTCAGCGTTCCGGTTACGACGTTGTCGATATTGTCGACGTCGCTTGAAACGCGGTTCATGATCTCGCCGGTTTTTGTCCCCGTGAAGAACGAAAGCGGCATGCGGTGTAAATGCGAGACCAGGCTGGTGCGCATATCTCGCATGATGCCCTCGCCGACGATTGAATTGAGATATCCCTGCACCACGCTGAACAGCATGGTAATGAGCGCCGCGGCCAGCATGCCTCCTACGTCTAAGGCAAGCTGGTGAAAGTCGCGGCTCGGAATAGCCTTATCGATGATGTGCGCGATGAGATACGCCGGAGCCAGACCAATAACCGCTGAGAGCACAATGCACGCAAGCACTAGGCTCTGCTGCTTCCAATAGGGCGCGAAAAGGCGTCCGATACGTTTCCAGTCGACGCGCTTGCGCACGTGCGGCTTGTCGGGCCGATACATGTTCGACCACATCAAGCCGTGACCGTGCATCATCTAATGGGCGACCGTCGTTTGATGGAGCGTGACCTTGTTGCCTTCGGGGTCGTAGAAGGTGCTAATCCGGCATACGGGTGTGTCGTACACGTTTTCAGTGGAAACGCCGTAATCGCGCAACTCGCCGAGCGTTTTATCGATGTCGTCGACTTCAAAGGCGACCCCGCCGCTGGGCGCAACCTCGGCCCAGTCCGTCGTCATGACCGAAAACCAGCCGCTGCCGACTTTGGCTTCGTCGTATTTGAGCACGCCCTCTTCGGCGAATGGCCCCGTAAAAGTTAAACCCAGCGCTTTAGAATAAAAGTCACGCAAGCGCGCGACGTCCTTGGCCGGGTAGGCGGAAAATGCGATTTCTTTGACCATACGGACCTCCTTTTCTCAGATGGACCGTGAAGCACGGGCAAAGGTTTCGCCGTTAAGTTTTCCCGTTACGCAGACCGGCGAGTTCTTTGAACAGCTTACGTTCCTTTTCGCTCAGGTCGGTCGGCAACTGGCCGATAAGGCGCACGTACTGATCGCCTGCGCCTCCGTTACGAACCTTCGGCATCCCTTTTCCGCTCAGGCGCAAAAGACGGTTGTTTTGCGTTCCGGCAGGCACCATCACGGAGACTTGGCCGGCCATCGTCGGCACCTTCACTTCACCACCCAGAACGAGATCGTAAACACTCACGGGAAGATCCACGTAGAGATCGTCGCCTTTGCGCTT